>JAADHD010000004.1 GCA_013152075.1 Verrucomicrobiota bacterium
CTCATTCAGTTTCTATATGCGGGAAGCCAAAAAGTTGAGAGCAAAAGGCTTGTTTGCAGAAAGTGACGAGCCACATACCTGGGGGTTTTATTCGGCGGCGACGGGTGATGCGGGCGTCACGCGGATGCCGGTGGTGAATCGTGACCCGATTGCCTACGAGCCGGAGCGCCTGAAAAATGTGCGGGCTCGTTTGCTGATTCGTGGGGATATTTCCAAACCCGGGCCGGAGCTTGATAGTGGTTGGCCGGTGGTTTTGGGAAAAACGCCTACTTCACTGGGCAAGAAACCGCGTGTTGCCCTCGCCGACTGGATGGCGAATCCGGGTAATCCGCTGGTGTCGCGGGTTTGGGTGAATCGCTTGTGGCAGTATCATTTTGGTCAGGGAATTGTTTCGACGCCAAGTGATTTTGGAACCCAAGGAGCCAAACCAAGCCACCCTCAATTGTTGGATTGGTTGTCAGCGGAATTGATGGATAACGCATGGAGCACCAAGCATATCCATCGGCTGATTGTGATGTCGGCTACCTACAAACAGCAGCGGAAATTTGACGCAAAAAATGCCGGTATTGACCCGGAGAACCGCCTGTTGTGGAACTGGCCGCGTCGACGATTGCAGGCCGAAGTGATTCGCGATTCTGTATTGGCGGCAACAGGGGAGTTGGATGTTACGATCGGCGGTCCGAGCGTTCCTGTTGAGCGAGAAGAAAGTGAGCTGAGGCGAACGCTTTATCTCACTCAGCGGCGCAGCGAGATGCCGGCGGTGATGAAGATGTTTGACGGGCCAGAGAACGTGTCCAGTTGTTCGGCACGCGGGGTGTCAACGGTGGCGCTGCAGCCTTTGTATTTACTGAACAGTAAATTTATGTCGCGCCGAGCGCAGGCCTTGGCGGGCAAGGTGAGGGATTTCGCGGGTGATGACGTTGGCTCACAGGTTGAGATATTATTTCTTAGAACTTTGGGCAGGGCGCCGGACACGGAGGAGTTGAAGAACGGTAGGGCTTTTCTGGATGTCGGAAAAGCAGAGCGTGAGGATGCTCTGGTTCGTCTTTGTCTGGCTTTGTTGAATGTGAATGAGTTTGTCTATATCCCATGAATTTTATGAAAAACGATGTTGATCATTTTGCAGGTTCGATGCTCAAACAGCCGCTGACTCGACGCTCAATATTGCAACAGGGGACGCTGGGATTTGGCTCGGTGGCGTTGGCGACGATGTTGGCTGATGATGGGCTGTTGTCTGCCGCAGAAAGTCCCCAGACACTGCCGGTCGGGCCACATTTGCCGGCGCGGGCGAAAAACATTATATTTCTCTATATGAGTGGGGGGCCTGGCCAAACGGACACTTGGGACCCCAAGCCTTTGTTGCAAAAACTGGACGAACAGCCGGTGCCAGAGAGTATTTCGGTTAACGTTCCAAAAATTCCTCGTTCGGGAGTGAACTCCAAATTGATGGCGTCTCCCTTTCAATTCAAAAAATACGGAGAGAGTGGTATTGAAGTGTCAGAATTGTTTTCTGAAACCGCCCGCTGTGTGGACGATATATGCGTGATCCGCTCGATGAATCATCGCATCCCAGTGCATGGTCCGGGGGAGTGCATTGCATTGACGGGTTCGCCAATCGGCGATCGTCCGAGCATGGGGGCGTGGATGACTTATGGACTGGGTAGTGAGAGTCGTAACTTGCCGGGTTTTGTGGTGATGCTTTCAAATTCCAAGGGGCCAGCGCCGCAGCGACCTGGCTGGGGGCCGGGTTTTCTACCCTCGCGTTACCAGGGCACTTTGGTCGACGGCAAGGCGGGCGTTCCCTATACTCGAATGCCCAAAAATTACACTAGAGGTAAGAGGCGGCAGCAACTGGAGTTCATCAAATGGATGAATGAAAAAAATCTGGATAAAATCGGTAGGGATTCAGAGTTGGAGGCGAGGATCGCTTCTTATGAATTGGGATATCGGATGCAATCATCGGCGCCTGAAGTTTTTGATTTGTCGGTAGAATCGAAGGAAATACGCGAGCTATACGGTTTGGATAACAAGGCTTGTGCTGAATTTGGGAGGCAGTGTTTGACCGCGCGGCGTTTGATTGAAAAAGGGGTGCGATGTATTCAGTTGAGAAATGGGGGATGGGATGCACATGGCAGCTTGAAGAGCAATCATCTGGCGAGAGCGAAAGCGACTGACCGTCCGATTGCAGCATTGCTGAAGGATTTGAAACAGCGGGGTTTACTGGAAGAAACGCTGGTGGTGTGGGGTGGGGAATTTGGGAGGACACCAACCACGGAAGGCAGTCCGGCGCGTGAAAAAAGGGGGCGTGACCATTCACCTGCTGGATACACGATGTGGATGGCTGGAGGTGGAGTGAAGGGCGGGCAAGTGATAGGGGCGACGGATGACTTGGGTTACGTTCCGGTTGAGCGTCCGGTTTCGCCATCAGATCTTCATGCGACGATGTTACATGCGCTAGGCTTGGATCAATATAAGTTGACCTACAAACACAATAACCGTGACGAAATCCCGACGAATTTTGGTGGAGAGGTGATCAAGGAGGTATTCGCTTGATTACTCGTTAACTCGCTAAGGAAGAAGCGTTTTAGGGAATAGAATCAGGGGGGCAGGATTCAGGAGGGTTTTCCTGCCATCACCGCAATAACTATCGCAAGCATCAGCAGCAGGGTGCCGACTAGACGGTAGAGGAAAACGTTTTTGGCCAATTGACGTTCGTGGTTGCCCAATAATGGACCGACTAAAACGATCAGGATGATTGCCCAGAGTCCACGGGAACCATAGACGACATTGATACCAGTGGTGTCGTCATTGGTCGAAATAATGTATCCCATGCCGATTGCCTGAATGCCGATCAAAGTGCTGCTCCAGATGATCCATTTTCGAGGGCCCGGTCCAGCCATCGAGGCGCGATTTTTTCGTGCCATCAAAATAAGCGCTACCAGGGAGACCAGCGCCAGACCTGCTGTCGATACGGTAAGGAAGGCTAGTGGACCGAAGTCGGGTGCCCATTTTCGCACAAAGATATCGCAAAGGGCGAATACGGCTGAGCTGGTTAAGGCCAGGCTGATCGTTAAAGCGGCGTGTGAACTTTGAGCAAAATCCTTGGCCCCCATGACAGCGATGCCGATGGCTGACAGCACGGATGCGATAATCAGGGCAGACGAGGGAGGTTGAGATGCGAGAACGAGCGCAAAGAGGGCGACAAAAATCACCTTGGAGCCCATCAGGGGAGTGACTAGTGAAACATCACCACGGTGGATGGCGATAAAAGTGAACCAGGAGCCGATGAAAAACGTGACGCCTGTTAAGATAGGGTATTGGATCTGTTCCCAATGGATAGTCTGTTTTTCTAGAAAGATCAGGGGCAGGAAACAGAGACCTATAACCAGGTTCGAAACGTGAAAGCTGTAAATAGCTGACGCGCCTTCTTTCATCCCGCGTTTGAGGAAGATCGAACTCAGCGCGTAGAGCGCGGCTGAGAAAAAAGGAACAAGTAGATACCAGGGCACGGGGGGATTAAGAATTAAGAATTAAGAATTAGGAATTAGGAGCCGAGACCGCGAAGCGGACGAGACAGTCTGAGTGAAGCGATGACAATTAAGAATTAGGGCAACTGTAGTCGGGGCGGTGATGATCGCAATGGGGAATGGAAATACTTGTGAGGAAGGTGGAAGACTTGCCGTTTGGTGTTGCGGGGATTTGAGCTACTGTTTCAGGAGTGTCCGAAAAACAGTTAGAGATCGTTCTGCAAAAGCCGGAAGTGTTTGTCGAATCAAGCGGGTTGATTCCTGTGGTGGGTGAAGGGGAGGCCTTGATTCGGGTGCGGCGCATAGGCGTCTGCGGAACGGATATCCACGCTTTTTATGGCAGGCAGCCGTTTTTTGAGTATCCGCGAATTCTTGGTCATGAACTGGGGGGCGAGGTGATTTCGTGTGGGGGTAGTGATTTGATCCAGGTTGGAGATTTGTGTTGTGTAGAGCCGTATATGAACAACCCGCTCAGTCAGGCATCATTGCTTGGGAAGAGTAACTGCTGTGAAGAACTGCAATGCATGGGTGTGCATTGTGATGGAGGGATGAGGAAGTTGATTAAGGTGCCGGTCGACAAGGTGCATGTGTCGTCGAAACTGAAGGTGAATCAGTTGGCCTTGGTGGAGATGTTGTGCATTGGCGCGCATGCGGTTGATCGCGCTAAAGTGGAAAAAGGCGAATACGCGATGGTGGTGGGTGCGGGGCCTATCGGGATGAGTGTGATGCAGTTTTTGCAGGCGGCCGGGATTGATGTGGCGGTGATGGATATGAATGCTGGGCGACTGGATTTTTGCCGCGAGGCGCTTGGGGTGAAAAAAATCCTGCAAGTGAAAGAGAGAACAGATGTCGAGGCTGAGATGCGGGATCTTGGCGGTGGAGATCTGCCGTCGGTGATTTTTGATGCCACGGGAAATGCGAAATCCATGATGGCAAATTTTGATCGCATTGCTCATGGCGGACGGATTGTATTTTTAGGAGAACTGAGTTTTGATGACCCTAACTTTCATCGCCGCGAGATTTCATTGTTTTCTAGTCGAAACGCGACCGCTGCAGATTTCCGCCGGGTGATCTCGATGATTGAGTCTGGTAAGATCGATACCTCACCGTGGATCACGCATCGCATGCAGTTGGCAGATGTGCCGAAACAATTCCGGGGAGTGGTCGAAGATCCGGCTTTGAGGAAAGCGGTGATCGAGGTTTAGAGGAAGGCTGCAGGCTATAGCGGATTAGGCTGTAGGAAAGAAGAAGTAAATGAAGCTACACTATTCACTCAGCCGGGTAGTTGATCAAGATCGAAGCGGGTGTCTTGGAGCGGAGTAGGTAATCCGTCATCGAGCTGGAAGACGCGGTGCAGGCGCATGGTTTGTAATACGCCTAGCACAGAGGGGCATGAATTCCTCAGGGCAACCGGAGTGGGCAGATGGATGCGCTTGCGGATGTTGAGTAGCGCGCCGACACCCGAGCTGTCGATGAGTTCTACCCGAGTGAAATCGATATCGACCGATTGAATGTCATCCGGGCAGAGGGCATCGAATTCGTGCCGGAACCGATGGGCGTTCGATATATCGAAGCGCTCTTCATCGACAATAATCTGAAATGCATTAGAGCCGGTTTGGAATTGGAACATAGCTAGTCTGGTAGAGGTTCAGTAGCAGGAGACGCAGTAGAAAATTGGAAGAGCGTTGGACAAAAGTATTTTAGTATTATTGAATATAATACTAAACTTTAGTAATTATAGCAATAGTAATAATTTGTATTTAATAGAGGTATCATCAAATCGTGCTATTTGAACGTCGGTTTTGATATTAATCATTGGGCCATTGGTTAATTCGTTTTTGGATCTATCATTTTTAATAACCTATGGATAAGGCAAAAGC
>JAADHD010000036.1 GCA_013152075.1 Verrucomicrobiota bacterium
ACTGCCCAAGCCATAATTCAACCAAGCGCCAAGACTCGGCTTACCTGGTTGCTGGGCGCCGGTATTAATAAAAGTAATCGCCGGATCATGATTGATCGCTTCAGTATTCACCGATTTGATGATCGAAATATCATCCACAATCGAAGCCGTGTGCGGCAAAAGCTCGCTAACATAAGTCCCATGCTGTCCATGTTTTTTAAAATCAAACATCGGAGCCACACAAGGAAAAGACTTCTGCCCACTGGTCATGCCGGTGATTCGTTGACCATTTCTAATCGACTCAGGCAGTTCCATGCCGTGAATCTTCCTAACTCCCGGCTTGTAATCAAACATATCAATGTGCGACGGCCCACCAGAGAAAAACAGATAGATCAAACGTTTAGCCTTGGGAGCATAGCTGGGAAAGTGAGGCAATCCCGCATTACCGCTCGCCTTACCCGCACTGCCCAACAGGTCAGGATTCAATAAAGTGCTCAATGCCGCCGCGCCCAGTCCGTTGCCGGATTTGAGCAAAAACTGACGACGGGATTCGGTGCGTAAATGTTGTTCGAATGGATTCATTTTGAAGAAGGAGTCGGAATTCAGGATTCAGAATATGGGAGTCAGCCTCGGATTAGTACCTCATCTAGGTTTAACATCAGATTACCTAACACCGTCCAAGCGGCGTGCTCAGCTGGATCGAGTGTTTCGTTGCGTTTCGAGTCACCTACTTCGAGCAGCTTTTTAGCTTTATCAGGTTCGGCGCGAAACTCTTTCAACTGCTCGCGAAAAATAGCGTCCAATACCACCACTTCCGAAGAACGCACTTCGCGTCCCAACAACAAACGATAACCCAAATTCAGCCGTCCACGGAAGTCCTTACCACCTTCACTCATCATGCGCTCTGCGAGTGCCCGACTGGCTTCGACAAACTGTGGATCATTCAAAGTCACCAACGCTTGCATAGGGGTATTGGTTTGCTGACGCTGGATCACACACTTCTCGCGAGTCGGCGCATCAAAAGCCATCATCGCCGGCTGAGGAGCACTGCGTTTCCAATAGGTATACATACTGCGGCGGTAAATTTTATCTCCCTTGTCCTGGACAAATTTCACATTGGCCGACAAAGCCACTTCGTTCCACAAGCCAGGTGGCTGGTAGGGTTTCACACTGGGGCCGCCGACTTTGCCCACCAGCAGTCCACTGACCGCCAACGCATTGTCACGAATAAACTCCCCCTGCAAACGAAAGCGCGATCCACGTGCCAGCAAACGATTCTGAGGATCACGCTCAATCGATTCCGGCGTCACCTGTGATTGCTGACGGTAGGCTGCCGACATAACGATTTGTTTGATCGTGCGTTTCACATTCCACCCATTGGCAGTAAAATCCGTCGCCAACCAATCAAGCAATTCGGGATGACTCGGCGGCTCTCCCTGCGATCCAAAATCAGACACCGACTTCACCAGGCCAGTGCCAAAAAACATCATCCAGTAACGATTCACCGCCACCCTAGCGGTCAAAGGGTGTTCTGACTGCATCAGCCACTGGGCCAAGCCCAAACGGTTGGCCGGCGCATCGGCTGGCAAAGGCGGCAACGCCGCTGGCACTCCGGGTTCGACCGGCTGTTCTTTATCCGGCGAAGCATAAGCTCCACGCGTGAGCACATAAGTCTGACGTTTTTTCTTCGCATCATTATCCGCCATGATCATCGACGACAACTTAGCATCCTCGATTTTTTTCAAAGCGGTAGCCACCTTGTTTTTTTCTGTCGTCAGGTCTTTATAAGCCGCGTCATTATTAGTCAGAAAATACTCTTCGAGTTTTTTCTGCTGCTCCGGCTTACGCTTGTCCGGCGCCAGAGCCAAAATCGCATCCACTGGATTTTTCCCCAGACTCTGAACCTCAGCTTCACTCAATACCTGCTGATAAATCCGCAAATCATCAATTTCACAAGCTGCCACACTACTGCCAGACCGTCCCCCGATCTTCAATGGAACCTTCGGCGTGATGCTCGCCGTCAGCCCATCGCTTTCAGTTTTGGTTTTCACCTTTTTGCCATCCACCCAGATCTCCATGCCCTTGGCTTTCCCCGATCCATCATAGGTGATACACACATGATGCCATTGCGCGTGTTTTAAGGGGGCAACCGTCACCACCTTCACTGCATTTTTTGGCCATTCATGGATCAAATGCGCCCCAATACGATTGCCCTGTAACCACATGTCGTAACCGCGATGTTTATTGGCCTCATCCATACGAGCAAAAATCGCCCCGCTGGTATTCTTCTTAGGAATTTTTACCCAAGCAGCGAAACTCAGGGATTGATTGTATTCCAAAACGGCAGGATCTTCAAAAGTCGCGCTATTGCCTCCACCGAGCTTCACACCCGCCTCGCCATCACCTCGTTTCACGGAAGCCAGCTTGCCTTTGATCTTGGCCTTGCGACCCGTAACGCGTTCACTGATCTGCTGCCCCTTGGTTCCATCGAGAGGAAAATGCATCACCAGATTTTTTGGTCCCACTGTGCTCGTCGCCCCACCATCACCACGTGCCTTGCCATGCCAGACCGCAAAACCTTTGATCGCCTCTGTTCTGCGCGTCGCCAGTTTATCTTTCGCAACAGCCAGATCCTTTTCAACCTTGGCCTTCTCCACCTTTTGATCAGGAGAAAAGAACGCCGCTACCGGCGCCTGATTACCTTTCCGTGACTGCATCCCCGGATCAGCATTGTTATTAAAATAAGCGAACAGTTGATAATATTCACGCTGAGTGATCGGATCAAACTTGTGATCGTGACACTGCCCACATTCCATTGTCAGTCCCATCCACACGTTGGACGTCGTCTGCACCCGGTCGACGATATACTCAACCCGCAACTCCTCGGAAATCGCCCCACCTTCATCCGATGTCGCGTGATTACGATTAAAACCCGTGGCGATCTTCTGATCTAGACTCGCGTTCGGCAACAAATCACCGGCCAGTTGTTCGATAGTGAATTGATCAAAAGGTTTATTGTCATTGTAAGCATTGATCACCCAATCGCGCCACGGCCACATCGAACGCGGCCCGTCGGCATGCATCACCGAACTGTCACCGTAACGCGCCATGTCCATCCAGGCGAGAGTCATGCGCTCTCCGTAAGCTTTGCTAGCAAGCAAGCGGTCCACCACTCGGTCATAGGCATCAGGCTTTTTATCCGTCAAAAAAGCCTTCACTTCCGCCAAAGTCGGCGGCAATCCAGTCAGATCAAACGTCACTCGTCGGATCAAAGTCTCACGATCCGCTTCGGATGACGGTTTCAACTTGGCCTCCTGCAAACGTCGCTTGATAAACGAATCAATATTGTGTTTTCCCGCACTGACTTTGGCCGGAACAAAAGCCCAGTGCTCCGCCCAATTCGCTCCACCCTCAATCCAACGTTTGAGCAAAGCCTTGTCCTCTGTCGTCAGGCGCTTGTGCGATTTCAGCGGGGGCATCAGGTCGTCTTGGTCCTTGGTTCCGATGCGAGCCAACAAACTGGAAGCCAATGGATTTTTGACATCAACCGCACGAGTCCCATCGTGAGCCTCCGTCGCACCCTCAAAAGTATCGAGTCGCAAATCCCCCTCACGGTGATTGGCGTCCGGACCATGGCAAGCAAAACAGTTCTCCGAAAGAATAGGTCGAATTTGACGATTAAAATCAATCTCTTCAGCCTCCAGAGACAATGAAAAACAGCCCGCCATAAAAGCTCCAGTAGCCACGATTGAAATCCTATGAATATTGCATCTTTTCATCTTCATTATTTGAAACCGTTTCACCTGATATTGTTCAATAATCGCATCCTCTCTTCTCAACTCCACAAAAAGACAAAATCTTACAGAAAAACACTCTACAAACGTCCAATTCGACTGATAGCAGCTCTTTATAAGGGAAACCAAATCTCATAAACCCTCCCCCACCCATGAAAGCTATCTTCTATCTACTGCTTGCCACTTGCTGTGTATTTCCCTCCACTATCGCTCGCGGCGAAAACCAGCAAGTCAACATCCTGTGGATCGTGGCCGATGACCTTGGTATAGAACTTTCCTGTTATGGAGAACAAGCAGCCTCCACTCCCAACCTCGATCGACTCGCCGCCGAGGGTGTTCGATACACACGAGCCTTTGCTACCGCTCCCGTCTGTTCCACCTCGCGAACCGCTTTCATCACCGGAATGTATCAGACCACCCTCGGAGGACACCACCATCGGACGCGAAATCCAAAGGCCCTGCCTACGGAAATAAAACCTCTCGGCGAATATTTCAAAAAAGCAGGCTACCACGTGAGCAATGCCGGTACCAAACCAAAAAGTCGCGGCAAGACAGATTATAATTTCACCACCAAGGGCAAACTCTACCAAGCAGCAGACTGGAGCACCCAAACTCCTGAGCAACCGTTTTTTGCCCAAGTTCAAATTCACGAACCCCATCGACCCTTTCTAAAAAATACCAAACCCGAACGAGTCGCAAAAATCTCCCTGCCTCCCTATTACCCCGGATCACCCCATCATTCGCGCCGATTGGGCCAACTACCTTGAGTCCACTGAAGAGATGGATCGAAAAGTTGGAGAAATTCTCGATCGCTTAGAAAAATCAGGCCTCGCTGATAATACCATCGTCTTCTTTTTTGGCGACCATGGCCGCCCCCACTTCCGGGACAAACAATGGCTCTACGAAGGCGGTTTACACATCCCTCTTATAATCCGTTGGCCAGGAAAACTCAAAGCCGGAGAAGTCGACCAACGCCTGCTTAGCATGATCGACTTCGCGCCATCCAGCCTAGCCGCCGCCGGACTGGACATCCCCAAAACCATGCAAGGCAGCAACATCTTCGCCCCTGACTTCAAAGGCCACACTGCCATCTACGCCGCCCGGGATCGCTGCGGCGATGCGGTTGATCGAATCCGCTGCGTTCGTACCGAACGATTCAAATACATCCGCAACTTCATGCCGGAACTCCCCTACACCACATTCAGCGGATACAAAAAACTCCAGTATCCAGCCACCACTGTGATGTCCCTCATGCACAGCCAAAAACAGCTCACTCCCGAACAAGCCCTTTTCATGGCCCCCAAACGACCAGCAGAAGAACTCTACGACCTCAAAAACGACCCCTACGAACTCCACAACCTAGCCAGCGACTCCAGCCAATCAGAAACCCTGAAAAAACTACGCCACCTGCTGGAGCAATGGATCAAAACCAGCAAAGACCTCGGCCGCTTGCCCGAAGGCGATCAAGTTTACATGCAAAACCTACAAAAAAGCAAAAAGGTCTACTTCGAAAAAACCATGAAACAGCGCGGCCTAGCTCCCAATCTCTCCGATCAAGACTATCTGGCCTGGTGGAAAAAACAACTTAACCTACAATAAAGGAATGCTGACATCCCTGTCCGCAAAACCCCACAACGCCCTCCCATCCCTCTTATCAGTGCTCATCAGTGGTTCTCTTCCCCACCTCACTTCGACTGAAACACCTCACTACCAACCACCAACATCAACGCATCACGCAAACGGTAACCCTTCTTCTTCACCTCAGCCACCAAGCGATCAATCTCAGGTCGGTCAGTCGCCTCAATCTTTCTCCCCGTTCCATACACCAGCAACTTCTCGATCAAAGTTCTGGCAAAACGATCCTTGCGCTGCAATAAAACTTTTTTCATCCCGATGATATCTTCAAAGGCCTGCCCATCGGAAAAAACACCCGTGGCATCCACCTTCCTGTTCCTGCCGTAACTTGCCCTCCATTTCCCTATCGGGCCAAAATTTTCCAGCGCAAAACCCGGCGGATCGATTTTCTGATGACACTCATTGCAAACCGGCACATTGCGGTGTTTAGCCAACTGCTCGCGCACCGTTTTGGCACCACGAATATCCGGATCAAGCGCTTCCACATCATCCGGCGGCGGCGATGGAGGTGTGCCAAATATACTCTCCAACACCCAAATACCGCGTGTGACCGGCGAAGTCTCAATTCCATTTGCCGTCACCGTCAATACACTAGCCTGCCCCAGTAATCCCCCTCGCCGATTATCCGTCAGCGCCACTTTCTGAAACTCATACCCCTTCATCGCCGGCAAACCATAAAATTTCGCCAGAGTTTTATTGGCAAAGGTGAAATCTGAATCGAGGAAGTTGATCAAGCTCAGATTTTCCTCCATCAGGTAACGAACAAACAAACGTGTTTCCTCCAACATCAAAGGTTTGAGATTTTTTTCATAATACACCGAAAAACTGCGCCGATCCGGCGGCATCCCTCCCAGGTCACGCAAAGCCAACCAACTATCGGGAAAACCTTCGTAAAAACCCCGCGAGCGCACATCCTTCAACATCCGTAATACCTCCGCCTTTAGAACTTCCGGCTTACGAATACTGTGATCATCCGCAGCCGCCAGCAACCGTTCATCCGGCATCGATGACCATAGAAAATAAGCCAGTCGATTGACCAGTGCACGATCACTGAGCTGTGCCTTACCCGGCTGCGCCGCCTTTTCATTCAAGTAGAGAAAACCCGGCGCGCACAGCACCGCTTTAAGACTGTCCTTCATCGCCTCGTAAGGACTGCGCCCACTGGCTCGACTGCGCTCAGCCACTTTCATCACCCGCTCAATCTCTTCCGTCGTCGCTTTACGTCGATAAGCCTTTTCAGCAAAAGCCGTCACGATCTCTTTGCTTCGCTCTGGAGAAAAATCCTTATCCCCCAAAATCGCCTGACGACTTTTACTCGGCCACTGATCATAAAACGGTCCACGGATTTCAATTTCATGAATGCGAATGTGCGGCAGTTGCCCATCCGTCATTGCCTTGACATAATGATTACCGAATTTTTTATTATCCTTGCCTTCCTTTTTCAATAGCCTCAAACCCAGACTGCTCTGCAAACTACGCGCCCGCGCCGGCCCATTGATGTAAATAAATCGCGGAGCGAATCCCTGATCCAACCACACCGTTGAAGAATGCCACTTCGGCTTACCATCGGGAATCTTGACCTCTGCCAACACTTCCTCAAAGGGCTGCGGATGATGCAGTTCACCAAAATCCCGATTACCCGGAACAATGCCCAGCAACATCGGCTCGTCCTTATCGATAGACACTTGCGATTCTTTCCATGGGTGATGTTTGTTTTTCGCCTCAAGCAGCAAGTTGACCTCATAATAACCGCTCTCCGGCACGCCCTGCTGGAATTTTAATATCGGCGCGTATTCGCCCCAATGTTTATCCGAGTTGATCGTTTCATGTATAGCGAGAAATTTGGATCCATAAGCTTTAGCATGCGAACGATTCAACTCCTGCTGCTGTTCAAAGGGGCCAGTGAAAGTCCAACTCTTCACCTCCGGCTTCTGTTCTGGAGAAAGCGCCCGTTCGATGACCTGGTCTGCCGCCAACAAATACTGTTCGAGCAAATATCCGGAAGTCACCAGCGTGCTGCCGACATTATCAAAATGCTCGGTGGTGAGATCACGCGGGAAGCGCTGGGTCGGATCAAACATCTGCATGTTCAGCTGCAACAGATCGCGCACCGTGTTGCGGTATTCGCGTCGGTTCAAACGTCGCAATACCGTTTCGCCGCCAGAGCGTTTGTTCGTTTGGTAAAAGGCCAGGGTTTGCTCGCGTAAATATTTGATCAAAGTCATCCTCTCCCCCTCCTCCGGATGCACCTTGGCTTTTTTCGGTGGCATTTCTTTCAGCTCCAACTGATCAATCATGCCCTGAGCCACCTCCAGCATAGCAGCATCTTTAATCGGAAACTGCAGCTGGTCAAAACGCTGATCCCCCTTCTGTTTTTCCTTCCCGTGACAAGACACACAATAGGTGCTCATGACATTATTAAAATCATAAGCCGAATCCGCCGTCCAACCGGATACGGAGCCCATCACAAAAACAAAAACCGCCAGACTAACTCGCCAACTGCAAGGAGGGGCGCTTTCCAAGCGCCCGCGCTCACTACT
>JAADHD010000374.1 GCA_013152075.1 Verrucomicrobiota bacterium
CCCCGAGCTCTCCGGCCTTGACCATGTTCACATACAATTTATCAAAAATCCGGGGGTGCTGCCCTAGCCCTTCAGAAAACGTGCTACCACTCTGCACCGAATCAGCCAGGGTAGTGATGGTCTTCTGCATATTTTTGTTCTTCTCTTGATTCGCAAGCACCGTCAACCCGCGCAACAAAGGTAAACCAGCTTCGACCAGCGTCGCCAACTGTCGCGTGAAAATCATCAGCACCTTGCCTTTGACCTTACCGCCTGCTTTACCCTTGGCTTTACCTTTCGATTTTTGCGCCTTCTTGACCCGAGCCTTTGCTTTGCTATCGACTCCTCCACCTTTGCCCGCAGGTGCAAGATTTGTCGGATATAGCCCCTGACTCCTCAGCTGATTGCTTGCATCGGCTTCATCATTTGCCGAAATCGTTCCTGCCGACTCCTCGCCTTTGGCATCCAGAGCTATGTATTCAAAATTAGCCATTATTTATCAATTTTACTTAGCAGTTCAAAATTTTGCTTAAACATCCGCACACGTGAGTTTACCGGTTTACCGATTTTCTGTCTATCACTATCTGCCACTCTTAAATTAAGTGTATTTCAAAACCTCTTCAATAGTGGTAATTCCGTTGTAAATATTTCTCAGCCCATCATCCCTAAGGCTATTCATCCCCAGTTCCAGCGCTTTCTGCCTCAAGACTACCGTTGCCGCGCGCTCGGTGATCAATTCCCTCAAAGGATCTGTCATATCCAGCAACTCAAACAATCCCTGCCGCCCCTTATAGCCCGTATCGTTGCATTCATTGCATCCCTGGCCAGTATAAAATTCTTTGCCGCCGATATCAGCAGTGGTCAAACCCAGCTGATCCAATACCGCCTCGCTAGGTGTATACGCGACTTTGCAAGACTGACAAATTTTCCTCAACAGACGTTGGGCCAAAACTCCTTCCATCGTCGCCGCAACCAAAAACGGTTCGGTCCCCATATCAACCAGTCGAGTCACCGCCCCTGGCGCATCATTCGTATGCAAAGTGCTGAGCACCAAGTGACCTGTCAAAGATGCCTGAATCGCAATCTGCGCCGTATCCAAATCACGCATTTCCCCCACCAGAATACGATCTGGATCCTGACGTAAAAAAGCACGCAACACACGAGAAAAAGTCAGTCCAATCGCTTCATTCACCGGCACCTGAATAATCCCGTCAATTTCATACTCCACCGGATCCTCTGCCGTCAGCAACTTGCTGTCCATCGTATTGATAGTGCGCAAACAGGCATACAGAGTCGTGGTTTTACCCGCTCCTGTCGGACCCGTGCAAATAAATATACCATTCGGCTTTTGAATGGTCTCCGTCACATAATCAAAAATGAAGTCAGGGAAACCAATCGCATCCATGTTCAGATTGACATTTGATCTATCTAAAACACGCAGCACTACGCTTTCCCCGCTTTGCGTAGGCAGAGTAGAAACACGCATATCCACTGCCATGCTTGGCGTGTTCAACATGATGCGCCCATCCTGAGGCAATCGTGTTTCGGCGATATTCAAATCCGCCATCACCTTGATCCTCGAAATAATCGATGACTGCAAATGCATCGGCGGAGGCGCCATTTCGTAGAGCGAGCCATCCACCCGGTAGCGGATTTTAAAATCGTCTTCAAAGGGCTCGAAATGAATATCCGACGCCTGCTCCTTAATCGCCTGGAACAAAACCAGATCGACATAGCGAATGATCGGAGCCGAATCCTCATCGGCATCTTCATCGGTATTGGACAGAGCGGCCGCTTCCTGCGCAGCCATTGACAAGGCCTCGTTCATCCCCTCAGCATCACCGCCATAATGCTTCTCGATCATTTCGAGAATTTTTTCCGGCGGTGCCACCGCAATTTGGATGTCCAGGTTAAGAGCAAAATGCAATTCCTCGGCAGTATGCGTGTTCAACGGATCCGTCAAAGCCACCAGCAAACCCTCTTCCGTGAACTGAATCGGAAACGCCTCGTGCAACCGGGCGGTGCCAGCCGGAACCGCTGCCAACACTTGTGGAGGCGGTTCAAATCCATCCAATTCAATACTGTATCCGCCGATGTCCTCTGCAATCAGTTGATACAATTGATCCGGTTCCAAAATCGAATAATCATTCAACAACGACACGATATCCTTGCCCGATTGGCTCAAAGCATAAGCGAGATCCTCTCGCTGACTATCATCAATCAGCTCCCGGGATACCAGTAGGTCGAGCACACTATCAGCGTTCATATTTGATCTTCTTTCCTATCCAAACTTGTTAAAATCCTGTGCCAGCCAATTGCTTCACCATTAATCCGAATCCGACATGGTTACTCGCACCACTTCTGATGCAGTAGTAATTCCTGCCAAAACTTTTCTGACCCCATCTTCACGTAAAGTTCTCATGCCAATCTCTCGAGCTTTTTTCCGCAACTGAGGCGTTGAAAGTTCATCATTGATCATGTGAGTCACTTCATCATTGATATTAAAAACTTCATAAATGCCCAGCCGTCCACGGTAACCGGTCATGCGACAGGTTCGACACCCCTCTCCCTCTTTGATTTCCGCCCCCGCCATTTGAGCAGCATCCACATTCAGTGCCCTCATGTCCTTTTCCGATATCTCGGCAGGAACAGCACAATCCGGACAAATCGTTCGCACCAGTCGCTGAGCGACAATAGCCCGAACAGCACTCGCGATAAGAAATCTCTTCACTCCGATGTCCGCCATACGGGCAACCGCCCCGGGAGCATCATTGGTATGCAGAGTGCTGAACACCAAGTGACCAGTCAGACTCGCATTGATCGCAATCGAAGCAGTCTCCATGTCTCGAATTTCCCCAATCATAATGATGTTCGGGGCCTGACGCAAAATCGAACGTAAAGCAGCGGCAAAAGTCATGCCAATGTCCTCCTTCACCTGCACCTGATTGATCCCTGACAACACATACTCAACCGGATCCTCAACCGTAATGATTTTTTTGTCCGGCTTGTTGATCTCATTCAAACACGCATACAGCGTGGTGGTTTTCCCAGACCCTGTCGGACCCGTCACCAGAATAATCCCATCCGGCAAGCGAATCAGCCGATTAAAGTTCTCCTGGTCATCCGAGAAAAAGCCCAGCTGAGGCAGACCAAGCAACAACGACTGCTTGTCTAAAATACGCATAACAATGCTCTCACCGTTACTCGTCGGCACAGTCGAAACACGAAGGTCGAGATCCTTATCACCAATCGTAGCGCGGATTCGTCCATCCTGAGGCACCCGCTTTTCAGCGATGCTCATCGTTCCGGTCATGATTTTAATACGACTGACGATCGCCGAAAGCAAGCGCAGCGGATGTTCTGCTGTTTTGTGCAGCGCCCCATCAATCCGGCAACGAATCCTCACCTCGTTCTCCATCGGCTCGATGTGAATATCACTGGCTTTGTTCTGATAAGCTTCCTGTAACATTTGCCCCACCAGACGAATCACCGGCGCTTCGCCGCCGTCTTCGCCGCCTTCCGCGCCATCGGTCACCTTGATCCCGCCTTCGGCACCCAATTCCGACGCTTGCTCATCACTCAAGCCCTCCGTTCCATAAAACTCGATCAGCAGTTGTTTGATCTGCTTCATCGGCGCACAAACAAAATCCAGCTCATGCGGAATCACGTGACGAACCGCATCAAGCGTATCAAAATCGAGAGGATCCGCCACCGCTACCTTCATCTCACTGCCATTGTAACTGACAGGTATTATTTTGTAACGTCTCGCAGCATCCGCATCGACGGTCTCAGCGAGTGATTCATCGATCTCTGCGCGTGTCAGATCGATATAGTCCATACCTGAACTCACCGCCAGAGTCTGGGCTAGATCTTCCTCAGTTATCTTGCCCGTCTCCAACAGCACATCAATCACTGTCTGATTATTTTTTTTACGATGCCGCGCGCCTTCCAGATCCGGTGCACTCACCGTTCCGTTTTCTTCGAGCAATTCGAGTAGGAAATCTTCGTTTGCGTACAAAAGTCTCTTTAGTTGGATTCAAAAACCCTTTTCCATCAAGAAAAAGGGATCACTTACTAGTTTAAATAAATTCAGGCCATCAACTCCAGCAAAAAGTTCTCTCAAAGCAAAATACTTTTGATCGCCACTTCTAAAACAACCTTTCCCATTCGGATTCCCGGAAGCCTATACTGCCGGATTTATCCGTCAGGAGAAAGGGGCGTTTGATCAAGTTACCGTTCTCGCTCAACAACTTAATCGCCTCATCCACACTCATCGCGGGCAATCGGCTTTTCATATCCAGTGTGCGGTAGTCCTGCCCGGACGTATTGAATAGTTTTTTTAATTCCCCATCGTAAATTTCAAGCATCCTCTTCAACTCCGTTTTAGTCGGCGGCTGGTCTCGAATGGGAATGGCATCAGCCTCTATCCCTTTGGATTCGAGATACTTCATCGCCTTGCGACAAGTTCCGCAGTTTTTGTAAGTGTAGAGCTTCATTCTTAATAGCCAG
>JAADHD010000225.1 GCA_013152075.1 Verrucomicrobiota bacterium
TAGGATTCACGGTTCGGCGATTGCGATTTTTGCAGGCCTTGTATTGGCCTGGTTTGGTGGGCGTTGGATGGGTGGAACCAAAGGTATTGCCGATGTTCCGGCTCTCGCGGGGATCGGCGTGATGGGAGGTGCAATGCTGCGGGACCTTGCTATTGTGGCGACGGCTTTTGGCGTGCGGATGGAGGAATTTCGAAAGACGGGCTTTTCGGGAATTTTGTCCCTTTTTGTCGGAATTTTAGCATCATTTTTCGTGGGAGGATGTGTAGCTTGGGCATTTGGCTACCGCGACGCAACGAGCATAACAACGATCGGTGCCGGGGCAGCTACCTACATCGTAGGACCGGTAACCGGGGGTGCGCTGGGAGCCTCCTCTGATGTGATGGCTCTAAGTGTTGCCGCAGGGTTAGTAAAATCAATTCTGGTTATGATCGGGACTCCATTTATTGCAAAATATATCGGCCTCGATAATCCCCGGTCTGCCATGATTTTCGGAGGACTCATGGGAACGACCAGCGGGGTTGCCGGCGGTCTCGCTGCAACTGATCCCCGCTTGGTGCCATATGGAGCGATGACCGCGACATTTTATACTGGACTGGGTTGCTTGCTGGGACCTTCTGTCATATTCCTTTTCGTCAGATTTCTAACTGGACAATAAACACATGAACGAACTTGAAATAATTTCCCGCGCCCGCGGGTTTGGAGACAAGGTGGCCCTGAGAACAGAAAACAACGAGCACAGCTACCAGGATCTATTGACCCGCTCTGGAGAGATTGCCTCGGCATTGCTTGGAGAGTCAGGCGATTTAAGGGAAGCCAGGATTGCTTTTTTAATACCGGCGGGTTTTGACTATGTGACAACTCAATGGGCCATTTGGCGTTCTGGAGGTGTCACGGTTCCACTTTGTATATCGGCCGCAGAACCGGAGCTGGAGTATACTCTGTCGGATTCGCAATCAACGGTGATTGTAGTGACTTCGGCTTACCGTGATAAAGTGGTCAGTCTCAGTGAAAAACTGGATCTGCAACTGCTAGTGGTAGAAGAAGTATCTGCATCGTTTTCCGATAAATCTCTCCCTGAGATTTCGCCGGAAAGACGCGCGATGATTCTATACACCAGCGGAACGACCAGTAAGCCGAAAGGAGTGGTCGCGACCCACTTGAATATTCAGGCTCAGATAGAGAGTCTGGTTGAAGCCTGGGAATGGTCGCCGGATGACCGGATACCTTTATTTCTTCCCCTGCATCATATTCACGGGATCATCAATATTTGCTCCTGCGCACTTTGGAGTGGGGCAGCGATAGAGCCATTTACACACTTTGATATAGATACTATTTTCAACCGAATCAAATCGGGGGCTTACAGTATATTTATGGCAGTGCCTACGATCTATGTGAAATTGATTCAGGCTTTGGAATCGATGGCCGTGGATGAAAGAGATATGTTAGTTAATTGCTTTGCTGAGATGAGGTTGATGATTTCAGGTTCGGCAGCTCTTCCCGCCAGTGTTCACGAAAAATGGACCGGATTGACTGGTCAAAAACTGTTGGAGCGCTACGGAATGACTGAGATAGGTATGGCCTTGTCCAATCCCTTTCACGGCGAACGTCGGCCGGGGTCGGTAGGTCTGGCGCTTCCGAAAGTGGAAGTGCGGCTGAAGAACGAACAGGGCGACCTGGTATCGGTCGAAGACGAGCCCGGCGAAATTCAGGTGAAGGGGCCGGGTGTGTTTCATGAATATTGGAACCGACCCGACATTACTGCCGAGTCATTTGATGACGGATGGTTTCGAACCGGTGATATGGCAGTGATAGAGTCCGCTTATTATAGAATTATGGGTCGACTTTCTGTGGATATTATTAAGAGCGGAGGCTACAAACTGTCAGCTCTGGAGATTGAAGCGACCCTGTTGCAGCATCCCGATATTTCCGAGTGTGCCGTGATCGGCCTACCGGATGATACCTGGGGCGAAATGGTCGCAGTCGCAGCTGTTCTTGAGCTCGGTGCGAAACTCGAAATCGACGAACTGCGTAGATGGTGCCGGGATCTCATGTCCACTTACAAGATCCCGAAGCGCTTACTTTTAGTAGAAGCGCTACCTCGAAACGCGATGGGAAAAGTGACAAAAACCACCGTTCACGATCTCTTTTAGATCAATTAGTGATAATACTCAGGCTCCAGGATAGAGATTTGGCTTTTACAAAATACTGTAATTCGTTTACAGTTTTTCATGCCTAAACAACGCCATGTAGCCGTCATCGTCGATGCCACCAAGCCCTATGATCGCAAGGTCATCTCCGGGCTTGCCGAGTATGTGCAGCAGGTAGGCAACTGGAGCCTTTACGTCGAAGAAGAGCCACTGGACAAACTACCGGACTTTCGCACATGGGATGGGGACGGTGTGATCGCCAACTTCGACGACCCCCGGGTATTTAATGCGGTGCGAAATCTTGATGTCCCCGTAGTGGGTCTGGGAGGCGGTTATGGCAAATACCAGCCCAGACAGGATATTTCCTACCTGCGCACCGACAATGACAAGGTCGCACAATTGGCAGCAACTCTATTAGTCGAGCGCGGATTCCGCCACTTCGCCTATTGCGGAATGCCGAAAACCCCTCTCAACGGGTGGTCGAAAGAACGTGAACGCTCCTTCATCAACTATGTGAGCACACGCGGCTTCCCCTGCGAGGTTTACAACGGCCGCTTCACTACCACTCGACAATGGCGTAAACTTCAAGATCACCTTGGCCGTTGGTTGAGTGCAGTCGAAAAGCCCATCGGCATCATGGCCTGTAATGATGCTCGAGCGCGCCATGTTCTCGAAGCTTGTCGTAATATCGGCGTTCGTGTGCCCGATGAAATAGCTGTCATCGGAGTCGATAACGATGAACTCATCTGCGAACTCACCCAACCGCCTCTCAGCAGCGTTGAACAAGGAGCTAGACGCCTTGGTTACGAAGCCGCTGCCAGCCTGGAAAAACTCATGTCCGGCAAACGAATCAAATCTTTCGAGCGCACAATCGAGCCAGTTGGTGTCGTTGAACGACGTTCCACTGACACTCTGGCTTTTGACGATGCCGCCGTCACCCTCGCCCTGCAAATCATTCGCGAACGCGCCTGTGAACCGATCCAGGTTCGTGATGTGATCGATGCAGTAACGGTATCCCGAACATCACTTGAAACGCGATTTCAAAAACACACAGGTCACAGCATACATAGCCAAATTCGCAACACTCAGCTAACTCAGGCAAAAAAAATGCTCACCAGAGCCAACCTGCCCATTAAGAGTATTTCCCAACATTGTGGATTTCGAACCGTGCAATATTTCACCACGGTCTTCCGTGAAGAATTTGGAGAAACTCCGGCAGCCTTTCAAAACGCCCGCCGTGCCGGTTTATAAAGTCAGCTAAAAATCCAGCCTTCCTCAATCCTCACAGCAAACATCCGCGAGATCCGACCTCGTTTGAATGAAGTCCCGCAACTCTGGCAAATCGGTGCGCCCCATCACCGTATCAACTTGTCCCGAGCAGGCGATACGACCGGGCCCGTCAGTCGAGGCGCTCACAAAAGCCACGCGATCACAAATTCGTCGCGCCTGGTCAAGGTGATGAGTCACCAAAATGATAGTGCGCGTTTTTTTCAGCTCAATAATCAGATCCTCAATCGACTGTGTTGATTTGGGATCTAATGCACTGGTCGGTTCGTCCATCAAGATGACCTCCGGATCCACTGCCAAGGTACGCGCGAGGCAGAGGCGTTGCTGCTGACCCACGGATAGGTTCAACGCTGGCGCTTTCAAACGGTCTTTCACTTCGTCCCACAAAGTCGCCTCACGCAAAGCTTTCTCCGCTTCCCCTGGCCAATCTTTGCGCGACAATTTACTTACATGACGCATGCCAAATAGCACATTCTTCAAAATGCTCACCGGGAAGACCACTGGCTGTTGAAACAACATCCCTATTTTGACCCTCAGGGCATCGACATCCACTTCCCTTCCGTAAATCGATCGGTCATGAAAATAAACATCTCCCTCCACCCGCAGTCCGCGATCCAAATCAGTGAGCCGGTTGAGACAACGCAACAAGGTGCTTTTACCGGCTCCCGAAGGTCCGATGAGACCAAACACCTCGCCAGACTGCACCGTAAGATCGACATCCTGCAGTATTCTATGAGTGCCTGCCAATACTCCAAGCTGACGAGCTTCAAGCATAGGAGAACACCCTCCTACATCGCCACGGTTTTGATCATTTCGTAAGTCAGTCATCGTCCAGCCTCCTCATGCAACTTCAACCGAGCAGGTAAAGCCAGTAAGCTCAAGCTCAAAACCAACACCATTAAAACCAGAGCCGTTCCCCACAAATTGGCCCCTGCCGCCGGATCAAATGAATCCTGGGCGAGAACAAAAATATGATACGGCAACGACAGAACCGGACTGTCTTTCACTCCATGCGGTATCGTCGCTCCAGCAAAAATTGTCGCG
>JAADHD010000328.1:0-5157 GCA_013152075.1 Verrucomicrobiota bacterium
TTATGCCATGTATTGTGATCAGCAGGGGCAGGAGGATAAGGCAGTGGAACTGTATACCGAAGCGATTGAACTTTACAAGTTGCTCACACCTGAGCCCAAGGTCGACATTGCTAACATGGCGAACAATCTGGGAATGATTTACCGGAACCAGACCAAACTTGATTTGGCCGAACGGTGTTATGATGTGGCGCTACAGGCTTTCGAGCAGTTGAATGGACCCGATCACCTGACAGTTGCCACGGTTTGCAATAATCTAGGTGGTTTATATTGGGCCTGGCGTCATCCTGAAATGGCGCGGGATATGCATTTGAGAGCTTTGAAAATACGACGTGAGTTACTCTCCGATGATCACCCGGACATTGGGCAATCAGCGTGTAACCTCGCAACGGTGTATCACGATCTCGGGGACTTCGATAAGGCCAGTCGTAATTATGAGCGTGCGTTGGGGATTCTTGGTAAAAATCTGGCAGATAACGCGGAAACTTACGAGATCGTGACACAAAATTATGCCGATCTTCTTAACGAACATGGGCAGGAAGGGAAGTCCAAAAAGTTGCTGGCAAAAACCCAGCGCATGTTGGAGAAGGTGAAAGCCAAGGCCTGACTATTTTCAATAGCGCATCACCTTGTTCAGAAAATTCTGAACGGTTTTGCTTTCAGGCTGGTTGAACAGATTACAGGGTGCTCCTTGTTCGACGATCTTGCCATCAGCTAGGAATACTACTTGGTCAGCGACGGCTCTGGCAAAACCCATTTCGTGGGTGGATAAAATAATCTGCTGTCCGCTCTGAGTGAGTGATTCTATCACAGCGAGAATTTCGGCAGTCATTTCCGGATCGAGGGCGGATGTTGGTTCGTCAAGCAGCAGTAGCCTTGGTTTGATGGCGATGGCCCGGGCAATAGCTACTCGCTGTTGTTGGCCTCCGGAAAGTTGAGCTGGGTATTTGTCGGCATGTCCGGTCAGTTGAAATTGAGCAAGCGCTTCGGCGGCAAGTGTGTGGGCTTGCTCTGCGCTTTTGTCATGCACTTGAATGAGAGGAAGTTCGACATTTTCCCTGGCAGTCATGTGCGGGAAGAGGTTGAACGATTGGAATAGGTAACCGTTTTTTCGACGATGTTTCAGTAGCGTGCTTTCATCCTGAGCTAGGATTTTTTTGTCAAAAAGAAGATTGCCAGCATGGGGGGATTCCAGTCCGCCGAGCAGTCGCATAAGAGTTGATTTTCCACCTCCAGAGGGTCCGATCAGTACCAGGACGTTGGTTGGATTTGATACTATGAGATCTAACTCACGCAGAGCGTGAGTGTCGCCGTAATATTTACAGATTTGACGAAGTTCAATGTTCATAGCGAAACCGTTTTTCCAATCGGTGGGACAGAATGGCGAGTGGGATGGTGAGGATAAGGTAGCCAATGGCCAGCGGGATGTAAGCGGCAAAAGTAGAGAAGGTAGCGGCATTGACTTGTCGCGCCTGCATGGTGAATTCTCCGAATCCGATTACGTAGAGCAGCGATGAGTCTTTGATGAGGTTGGCAAACTGCCCGCTCACTGCAGGTAGCACTCTTCGAATGGCTTGCGGAATGATCACAAAACGATAAATTTGCATTTCGGTTAATCCGATTGCTCTGGCCGACTCGATTTGGGATTTTGGTATCGACTCAATACCGCCGCGAAAGATTTCACTGAGGTAAGCGCCAGAAAACACAGAGAGAATGAGCGTGCCGATCAGGAATTTATTCTCCAGCCCAGCCGCGTCCGCCATCATGTAAAAGATGATGAGTATCTGCACCAACAGAGGGGTGCCACGAATAATTTCTACATAGACGCGTGATAAAATTTGAGTGGGGCGATGATTTCCCAATTGTCCGGCAAGCAACAAGCTGCCAAAGAGAGTGCTGAGAATCAGCGCGCAGGCACTGATGATGACGGTCATTCCCCAACCTCGTAACAGGTTCATCCGGTAGGGGGCGATCTGCTTCCATGGATAGTCGTAACTGAGCAGGACGTAGAAAAAGAAGCAGAAGCCTGCTGCCAATATCAAAAATAGAAACCAGTTAAATAATTTCTTCACCGCTTGCAAATTACACTGAGTTGGAAAGAATTAGAGAATGTTTTCATTCGAAAGCAGAGTGACTTGTTCTTTAATCCAGCTTTCATCCTTGCCGAGCTCAACGGCCATTAGTCGTGCAGCTTCAGGGGCTACTTCCAGAGTGGCCTTTTGATTTAACAGCAGGCAGCGTGTGCGTCGGGACAGAGCGTCGGATAGCGTTTGCGCCATTTCGTGACGAGCGGCCGCAACGATGTCGGATTTCCTGTATTTGAAACCTTTGTGCAAAACTTGGTTATATTCAGGCTGCTCCTTTGCCACATGATCGCCTTCATCACTGCGATGAATTTCAAGATCGAGGGTGGTGCAGGGGCTGGGCGACAGGGACGCGGTTGTGATCGCTTGATCGATCGTGTCCTCCGCCATGTGCCGGTAAGTGGTCCATTTGCCGCCGACGATGGTGACCATTCCGGAGTCAGAGACATCAATGTGATGATCGCGGGAAATTTTCGATGTGGATCCGCCTTTTGCATGGGTAGGACGGACCAGAGGTCTTAGTCCGGCAAACACGGATTTCACATCACTGCGGTTGGGAGCTTTCTGCATATAGCGCGCGGCATGTTCGATCAGGTAATCGATTTCTTCTTCAAGCGGGCGGGGTTCGAGTTCAATGGGAACACCAGGGGTGTCAGTGGTGCCGAACATGAGATGGCCATGCCAGGGGATGGCAAAAAGCACCCGACCGTCATCTGTTTTAGGAATCATGATGGCGTGATCGGTAGATAAAAACGAAGCGTCCAGAACGATGTGAATGCCCTGGCTGGGTTCGATGATCTCCGGAGCATTCTCCACATCAAGTTGGCGAATTGAATCAGCAAAGACGCCAGTGGCATTGATGACGACCTTTGCCTTGATGGAATACTCTTTGCCGGATAGTTGGTCACTGGCAACGACGCCATCGATGCGGCCGTTTTTTTTGCTTAAACAATCGACTTTCAGGTAATTGAGAACACAGGCTTTTTGTTCAGCAGCGGTGCGGGCCATGGCGACGACCATACGGGCGTCATCGAACTGGGCATCCCAGTAGAGAGTGCCTCCGCTGAGGCCATCGCTTTTTAAATTGGGAAATTTTTCTATGACGGATTCTTTGGACAATAACAATGATGGATCGATGCCAAGTTTGCCTGACAACATGTCATACATCTTCATCCCGAAGGTGTAGTAATAGGGTTCATACCAACGGTAACCCGGAATCACAAAGGGTAGGGGGTGAACCAGGTGGGAGGCGTTTTTTAGCAAGTGGCCGCGTTCCCGAAGTGAATCCCGGACCATTGGAATATCGCCCTGTTGGAGATAACGCACGCCGCCGTGGATTAGTTTGGTGCTACGGGAAGAGGTGCCTTGAGAGAAGTCGCCCTGTTCCAGAAGAAGGGTGCGATAGCCACGTGCCGCCGCATCGACTGCGCAGCCCAGGCCGGTTGCGCCCCCACCAATGATGGCGATGTCCCACTCCTCGGTGGAATCTTCAATTTGGCTGAGCATTTCGGAACGGTTCATGGCTCTATATAGGTGAGATTGGTCAGAATTCCAGTTTTGAGCTTGCGAACAGGCTAAGGTGAGTCGAAAAAGAGGCATGAGTGATTTTCAGGATAGAACGGTGGTTGTGACCGGAGCAGGCAGGGGGATTGGCAAGGCCATTGCGGCTGGATTTGTTGCGCAGGGAGCGAAGGTGGCGGTGATTAGCCGAACGGAAGCCAACTCACAAAGTGCAGCTGATGAAATGAATGCCGCCGGACTGGGAAGTGCTAAAGCTTATGCTGTGGATATTTCTGATTTTTCTGCTGTTACAGGATTGGGAAAACAGATCGCTGAAGATCTGGGGCCTGTGAGTATTCTCGTAAACAATGCCGGAGTGACGCGTGATGGTTTGGCTTTGCGGATGAGCGAGGAAGACTGGGACACGGTGATGGACACAAATTTGAAGGGGGCCTTTAATGCAGTGAAGGCTTTTCAGCGCAACTTGTTGAAGCAAAAAGGTGCACGGATTATCAATATTAGCTCGGTGATTGGTTTGATCGGTCAGGCAGGTCAGGTCAATTATGCGGCGAGTAAGGCTGGTTTGATTGGTTTCACCAAAGCTCTGGCCAAGGAGTTCTCCGGTCGTGCGGTGACGGTGAATGCGATTGCTCCGGGTTTTATTCAGACAGATATGACTGATGAGTTGAGCGAAGATCAGAAGGATGAGGTGTTGTCTGTGATTCCGTTGAAATCATTTGGAACGGTGGATGACATTGCTGCAAGTGTGATGTTCCTGGCTGGATCGGGAGCAAGATACATCACGGGTCAGGTTCTGACGGTGGATGGCGGCATGGTGATGTGAATAAGGAGATAGGAGATAGGATATAGAAGATAGAGGAGGAAGAATATGGCGGAGGTGATTGAAACTTTGGATTTTGTTGGTGAGGCTACGGAGCTGATTGCTGCGAAAATTTTGCATAAGCAGGCTGAGGGCGGGGTGTTTAGTTTGAGTTTGTGCGGGGGAAGTACGCCTGCGCCGATTTACCGTGCTTTGTCAGAGAGGAAGGATATTGACTGGCAGAGAGTGGTGATCACTTTTGGTGACGAGCGCTGTGTGGGGCCGGAGGATGAGCAGAGTAATTATCGCATGGCTCGGAAAAGTTTATTGGGCCCTGCCGGTATTCCTGATGAAAATGTGGTGAGGATGGAAGGGGAATTGGAGCCGCGTGAAGCAGCTGAAAAATGTGAACAGCGATTGAGGGATTTGGCTGAGGGAGAAGAGGTGTTCCAGCACGATTTGATTTTGCTGGGAATGGGCGAAGACGGGCATACGGCTTCGCTGTTTCCGGGATCGCAAGCTTTAGAGGAATCCGAACGGTGGGTGATGGAGAATTTTGTCGCCAGTCAGGATAGCTGGCGACTGACGATGACTTATCCGCTGATCAATGCGGCTGAAGAAGTGATGTTTCTTGTTACTGGAGATAAGAAGAAGGCAATCGTTAAAGAAATTCTCGCGGGCGGGGCGGATTACCCTGCTGCAGACGTGTTGCCAAAGAGTGGGCGGATTACTTGGGTGTTGGGCTAAATGGTAGGG
>JAADHD010000328.1:5171-5471 GCA_013152075.1 Verrucomicrobiota bacterium
TGTGTTTAGCTTGATTAAAGAGTTATCGCTAGAGCCATAACTTCGGCGGACGACCGGGCCGGTCATCCCTACCGCCGAAAAACTAAACCGGCATCTATTCCGGTTTTTCTTTAATCTGATACGGTCCCAATGCCGGTGCGGTGAGATGAGTGGACAGGTTGCTTGGGTGTTGGGCTAAATGGTAGGGACGTGCGGCTCGCACGTCCGATTGTGTTTAGCTTGATTAAAGAGTTATCGCTAGAGCCATAACTTCGGCGGACGACCGGGCCGGTCATCCCTACCGCCGAAAAACTAAACCGG
>JAADHD010000089.1 GCA_013152075.1 Verrucomicrobiota bacterium
TTCGCCGTCACCTGCTCCAGGTCGTTGCCGTCCGATATTTCCACCATCTTCCAACCTTGCGCGTTCGGGTTCTCAGAAAGCACATAGGTTTCCTTGGTTACCCTGTTCATCAGAGTCGCCACCGACTTTCCTTCAACCTTCGCCACACCAGTCAAAATCAGAGAATCCGACAAATTCAGCGATCGCGTGAAAGGCGAGTTTTTGATTAAATCACTAAAATTTTTCGCTAACACAGGCTGCGGGAGATCAGATGGAGAATCCTGGGCACGCAAACTACTAAGACAAACAATGCTCACCATCCCCTGTAGCAACAGAAAGCTGAGGGATGTCGCTCTGTTTTGAATTATGGTCATTATAATAAGTCGCGCATACTCGAATACACAGGTTCAATCAAACCCCTCAGCCCTGGAAAAGTTCTTCTCTCCAATAAAATTACCTTCTTGCACAAATCACAGTTTTCGTAAAGCTTTCTCACCATGATCGACGATTCTATCTCCAGCAAGCTAACATCTCTAGGCACCGCACTTATTAATCAAGCCGATGCCCGGATTCTCATCCCCGCTCAAGACCAGTCCACGGGTTTCTGGTTCGGTGGCGGCAATGTGATTCAGGATAGTGACGGCTCGATTCTCGTCTGCGGTCGCTACCGCAATTTTGGCGATTCCCGCACTGGCACAGGAGCCGGCGCTCGCGGACTCGAACTCGCAATCTTTCGAGCCGATTCCCCTGATACCGATTTTGTAAAGATTGTTAGCTTTTCCAAAGCCGATCTGACCTGTAACGGACGTGAAGTCGTTTCCATCGAAGGCTGCACTCTGCATCTCACTGATGACGGCATCGAACTTTTCATCTCCACTGAAAAAGATGATACTTATCCCGAAAGCCATAAGGACTTCCAGAAACCCGGCACCGGAGTCTGGTCAATCGATCGTATTCATGCAACAAAAGCCGAGGATCTTTCGCCATCAAATATCGAGGAAATCATCCCCTTCGGCGAGCCAGCTTTCCTGCATGTGAAAGATCCGGTCACCACCGATCTGCCCGATGGCAGCCTTGGCCTGATTTACTGCACCCATCCTTTTTCCTGGTCAAGTTCCGGTACCGCGGTCATCACCCGTGCGCCGGGCTCAACAGAATACGAACATGTCACTGACACCATGTTACACCGCGGCCCGGTCTGGGACATCGCCGCCGCCCGGGTCACTGATCGCCTGCCGGTTCCGAAAGTCGGGGCTTTTGCCGATCAACCGAATCAATCACTCTACTTCTACGACAGCGCCGAGTGCCTGCGCCAACTCGACGACAATCCAAAAGCCGTCGCTCGTCCGCGCGGGTGGTCCTGTGAAGAAATTGGCGGACTGGCGCTAGGCAACGACGCTGACTTCCCCTATATCGAATCAATCACCGTCGAAGCTCCACTTTTCGTCTCTCCGACCGGCACCGGATGCTCACGTTATGTCGGAACCCTGGTCACCGACGACGGCATCTTCGCTACCTGGCAGCAATCCCAGGATGACCTGTCGCAACCTCTAGTTGGGTATTTTCTCAGCAATGAAAAAATCGCTGAATTGCTGGCATGAAACTCTCCCTCAATTCTTCCACCATCAAGCCCACTCCGATCCTCGATAAAATTCGGGTCGCAGGCGAAGCTGGATATGACGGCATCGAGCTGTGGGCGACCGAGATTTACCAACATGTCGGCCGCGGCGGAGAAGTTTCGGATATCGAAAAGGCACTCGCCGATCACGGCCTGGAAGTCCCCTGTTTCATCGCCGTACGCAACTGGGGCGAAAGCGTTGACTGGGAATACAAACTCGCCCTCGACGAAGCACGGCGACGGTTTGAGCTCGCCGCTCGACTCGGTTCGCCACTGATGGTCTGCACCCCACCGATCCTCGATGACGACATCTCACAACTGCATGAGGGCTACAAAGACCTGCTGCAAATCGGTCGCGATACTGGCGTCCGCGCCGTGCTCGAATACATCAGCTTTTTTAAATCGCTCAATAATGTTGCCGACACCGTAACCGTGCTCGACCGCACCAACGATCCTGACGCCTGCACCATCCTCGACGCCTTCCACAATTGGAACAACTCCACGACCCTAGATGACCTGCGCGCCCTGCCACTGGAACGCATCGCCCACTACCACATCGACGACGCCCATCCCGACAAAGCATCCGGCACCCAGACCGACCCCGACCGAGTCATGCTCGGAGAAGGTCAGATCGATCTCGCTGCGGAGATCGCAATCCTAAAAGACAAAGGCTACGACAAATGGATCAGTCTCGAACTATTCAACGCCGATCTGTGGGAACAAGATCCTCTGGAGGTTGCGAAAATCGGACTGGAGAAAATGCAGGAGTTGGTGGGCTAAGATGAAGCAAACCCTCTCCCGTGGAGGAATTGCCAATCCGTCTCCACATACTATAATATCCCCAGAAGGATCTGCCCAGCCCTAAGCCAGAGCATCCAGCTTCTCAATCAAGCCGTCCTTAGACGTGCTAGCGCCGATCACTTGGTCCTTCACATCGCCATCCTTGATGAACAGCAACAATGGGATCGAGCGAACACCGAATTTTCCAGCCAATTCCGTCTCTTCGTCGACGTTGACTTTACAAATTTTAGCGCGATCACCCATTTCGGCTGCCACTTCATCCAAAACCGGGCCGATCATTCTGCATGGGCCACACCATTCAGCCCAAAAATCGACCAGAACGGGAACGGTCGCCTTTTCGACTTCCTCGGCAAAATTGTCAGCAGTAAGATTGATTATTGATTCGTGAGCCATGGTATTAATATATCTATATAGATGTTTAGCTAAGTGATAATGCTATAGAAATAGAATACCTTTTTCAGCCAGCTGTCAAGAGTACGACTTGAAAATACCGGAATCTTTTTCCTTAAAGCAGTTCGCATTCTATGGGCTTGGACGGCTGGTCCAACCCCACCTTACAAACACAGTGGCAAAGTAAAAGTTGCCTTAGTGGGCGAAGGTGGTTTCAATAAGCGCATGTCATCTTCTACCCACCCTTTTCTCGACAATGGTTTTCATATCCACTGGTCTGCACTGACCCCGGGCACAGTTGAAGCAGATATTTTACTCGCTCTGAAAACAGCACAGAAGAATGTCGAAAACCTTGCAACAGATGACTGGCAGACGGAGAATCTGACCTTTGCCAATACGCTGCTCGCGTTGGAAAAAGCGACCGAAGAGCTGAGCGAAAGCTGGGGCAAAGTTGGTCACCTCGATTCGGTCTGCAACAGTGAAGAACTGAGAGAGCCTTACAATCTGATGTTGCCTAAAGTCTCGGAATTCCTATCCGGCATCGCGCTGAATGACGGGCTGTGGAAGCGGATCAAAGCTTATTCGGAAACGGATGATGCAAAAAATTTAACAGGAGCCGCAAAACGTCTGCTCGAAGAAACTCTCTCAGATTTCAAGGAAAGCGGAGCCGATCTGCCGCTCGTTGACAAAGATAAACTGCGCGAGATCGAAATGCAGCTCGCCAAAATAACCCAAAAATTCTCTGAAAACGTGCTCGATTCCACCAACGCCTGGGAATTGATCATCGATGATGAATCAAAGCTATCAGGGCTTCCACCCACCGCTTTGGAAAGTGCAAAAGCGGATGCCTTGAAAAAAGGCCATGGCGGCGAGAATACCCCCCGCTGGCGCTTCACCCTGCACGCCCCGTCAATGATCCCGGTGATGGAATACGCCGATGATGACGACCTGCGCAAAACCGTCTGGCAGGCGAGCACCAATATTGGCAAGGATGGCAAATTCGACAACACTGCTCTAATCTGGGAAATCCTCGACCTGCGTCATCAGAAAGCCCAACTGATGGGTGAGCAGCACTTTGCCGATCACATTTTGAAACGTCGCATGGCAGAAACAGGTGAAACCGCCCTGACATTTGTCGAGGACCTGCATCAGAAGATCACCGCTCCCTTCCAAGCTGAATACAAGGAGCTGCAACAATACAAAGCCGACAAAGCCGACAAAACCGGCGAACCCTCCGATGCGCTCGAACCTTGGGAACTTTCCTACTGGGCCGAGAAACGTCGCAAGGAAAAATTCGATTTCGATGACGAAGATCTACGCCCCTACTTTTCAATCGACCGAGTGCTCTCCGGCATGTTCGAAATCGCCGAGCGAATCTACGACATCCGTATCCTCGAAATCGAAAGTATATTCCATGAATCTGGAGCAAGCGCGCCAGAAGGTGGCGGAAAAATCGAAGTTTGGCATCCCGAGGTCAAATTTTACGAATTACACGACAAACAAAGCGGCGAGCATCTGGGCTCCTTTTACGCCGACTGGCATCCACGCGAAAGCAAACGCGGCGGCGCGTGGATGAACTATTTAAAAACCGGGTTGCCGCCCGAAGAAGAGAACCGCCGCCTGCCCCATCTCGGATTGATTTGCGGCAACATGACTCCATCCCTCGA
>JAADHD010000138.1 GCA_013152075.1 Verrucomicrobiota bacterium
TATGACGGATCATGGCAATGTGTTTGGGGCGATCGATTTTTATCAACAGGCGACTGCCGCTGGGATCAAGCCCATCATCGGTTGTGAGGCTTACCTGACACCACCTGGGGTGGGGATGACGGAGCGAAACCCTGATCCCAAAAAGCGTCGCAACTCCCATCTTACTCTCTTGGCGCAAAATAACATAGGTTGGTATAATTTGACCAAGCTGGTTACGAAGGCTCATTTGGATGGTCTTTATTACAAGCCTCGAATCGACAAAGAATTGTTGGCGGAACATTCCGAGGGGCTGATTTGTTTGAGTGGTTGCATCAATGGTGAGATCAACCAGATGATCCAGCAGGAGCAGATGGATGCCGCCCGCAAAAGCCTAGGTGAGTTCATCGATATTTTTGGTCGGGAGAATTATTTTCTCGAGATCCATGATCACGGTATGGAGCAGCAGCATACCTGTGCCAAACAGATGGTTGAATTCGGCAAGGAATTTGATCTGGGCCTGGTGGCTGCAAATGATGTGCATTTCCTTGATCGCAAACATCACGAGGCGCATGACGTGATGATCTGTATTGGTACCGGGTCGCTGCAGATGGATGAAAACCGGATGCGTTATTCGCCGGAGGTTTATTTTAAAACCACCCGCGAGATGATGGCCCTGTTCAAAGACGTGCCGGAAGCGATTCGCAATACTTATGCGATCGCCCAGCGATGTGATGTGACCATGGAGCTTGATCCGACGAGCTCGGCGAAATACCCGCAGTTCGACCCTCCTGGTGAGCTGAGTCGTGAAGACTACTTTCGCAAGCTTTGCAACGAAGGCTTGCGAGCTCGCTATGGAGCTCGTGCGGATACTGACGAAGAGCTGAAAACGCGTCTCGATTATGAAATCGGCATCATGGAGAAGATGGGCTTTATTTCCTACTTCCTCATCACCTGGGATTTCATCAAATGGGCGCGCGATAATGGTATTCCTGTCGGTCCCGGGCGTGGGTCGGCGGCGGGGTCATTAGTCGCTTATGTGCTTTGGATCACTGATTTGTGTCCGATGCGTTTCGGTTTGATCTTCGAGCGCTTTCTCAATCCTGAACGTGTTTCGCCTCCCGATATCGACGTGGATTTTTGTCAGTCCCGGCGAGGGGAGGTGATCGAGTATGTGCGCCAAAAATACGGTGAGCGTGCGGTATCGCACATCGTGACTTTTGGTACTTTAGGTGCAAAAAGTGTGGTGCGCGATGTGGCGAGGGTGATGGGCTTGAGTTACACCGATGGCGACCGTCTGGCCAAGATGATTCCCAATGAGCTGAACATCACCCTCAAAGATGCGAAGCGGAAAAATCCGGATTTGAAGGAAGCGCTTGATACGGAGGCTGCCAGCAAGCAGGTCTGGGAATACGCGACGTTTCTGGAGGGCCTGACTCGTGGAACAGGAATCCACGCTGCCGGCATCGTGATCGGTGACCGGGATTTGTCAGAATACATCGCGCTGACCCAGGGCAAAGAGGGTGAGGTGGTGACGCAATATGCCATGGCTCCTCTGACTGAGCTGGGCATGTTGAAAATGGATTTTCTTGGCTTGAAGACACTGACCGTGATTCAGGACGCGGTGGATTTGATTCACAAGCGGGAGCCGGAATTTAAGCTCGATGTGACTGAGTTGGACAACGAGGCTGCTTTCGAATTGCTCAACAAGGGAGAGACAATTGGCGTGTTCCAGTTGGAGTCGGGTGGAATGATGAGCCTTTGTCAGCGTTTCGGCGTAACCCGTATTGAGGACATCATTGCTTTGATAGCTCTGTATCGGCCGGGTCCGATGGAGCTCATTCCTGACTATATCGACCGAAAAAAGGGCAAAAAGAAAGTCGAGTATTTGCATCCTTTATTGGAGGACGTCAGCGCTGAAACGTACGGTATCTTGATTTATCAGGAGCAGGTGCAGAAGGCTGCCAATGTGCTCGCCGGCTTCACGCTGGGGGATGCGGATTTGTTGCGCCGTGCGATGGGTAAAAAGAAAGTTTCCGAGATGCAGAAGCAGCGGATACTTTTTGTGGAAGGCTGTGACCGGGTGAATAAGATTCCGGAAAAAAAGGCTAACGAGATTTTTGATTTGCTGGAAAAATTCGCTGGTTATGGGTTTAATAAATCACATAGTGCGGCTTATGGTTTGATCTCTTATCAGACGGCCTATCTCAAAGCGAATTACCCGGTCGAGTTTATGGCCGCTTTGTTAAGTAACGAGATCAATAATACGGATAAGATTTCGGTATTCGTTGCGGAGTGCAAACGCATGGGGCTTGAGATTCTTGCTCCTGATGTGAATCGCAGTTCATTGAAGTTTTCGCCGGAGTGGGCTGAAGGTGAATCCATGGAAATAGCGGCCAAAGCGATCCGGTTCGGATTGGCGGCGGTGAAAAATGTGGGAGGGGCTGCGATGACATCTGCGATAGCGAACAGGGAGAGCAATGGCCAATTTGAATCGCTGGAAGATTTCGCCACTCGACTCGACACCAAAACGGTGAACCGAAAGATCATGGAAAGTTTGATCAAAGCCGGAGCGTTTGATTTCACCATGGTGTGGAGAGACGCTATGTTTTCGCGACTCAGCCAGGTGATTGCGGCGTCGAGTGCGGCGCAAAAAGATCGTGCCAGTGGTCAGGTTTCACTTTTTGATATGACCGAAGTGGCGGCGGCGGCGCCTGCTCCTCTGATGGAAGGCGAGGAGGTGGAAAAATGGTCGCTGGAGCAAATGCTGACCCATGAAAAAGAACTGTTGGGTTTTTACGTGACCGGGCATCCACTGGACCCCTACAAAGAAACCATCGATGCTGGGAATTTTCAGCTGATCAGTGAGATCGATGAATTGAAGGAGCGAAAGACCCATCGTTTTGCCGGTATTCTGGATGCGGTACAGGTGCGTTACACCAAAAAGGCGGGCAAGCCTTTTGCCATTCTCGGCTTGGAGGATTTTTCAGGCCATACAGAAGTGATGGTTTGGAACGAGGTGTATGTGAAGCGCAACGAAATGTTCGAAAAGGGCAAGGTGCTGATCGTCGAAGCCAAAGTGGAAATGGATGACCGGACGGAAACCAAGCGACTGACTTCGGTTGATTTTAAGCCTCTGACGGCGGTGGAGGGAGGCGCGCCAAGTGGTTTGAGTGGCGCGAATGGATCTAATGGTGGCAGTGAGGCCAACGGATCCAACGGGTCTAATGGAGGAGGTGTGCCTGCAAAAGCTTTTATGATTTATCTGTCGTGTGAGCGTGATACGGTTGAGGATTTACAGTATATCAAAGACGTGGCGGCGAAATTTCCCGGGCCGTGCCCTTTGCAATTGAATATGAGTCGCGCAGATGGACGTCATATAATATTAGCGGCTTCGGATTCGTTTCGCGTGGATGGTAGTAACGAATTGCAGCGTGAGCTTTCTGTGTGGATGGGAAATAGTTGAAGAAATAATGTCGGAACAAGGTATAGAATCGTTGATTGAGTCGTTTGGTAAATTACGTCTGGTTGTCATAGGAGATGTGATGCTGGATCGGTTTATCTGGGGTAATGTGACTCGAATTTCCCCTGAAGCTCCGGTGCCGGTGGTCGAGGTGACGCGCGAATCGGTTTACCCTGGCGGGGCAGCTAATGTGGCGCGCAACATCACGCCGTTCGGATCAAAAACGGAATTGATCGGGCTGGTAGGTGCGGACAGCGAGGGCGAAGTGTTGGCAGGTGCTCTGAAGGAAAATAATATTGGCATCGAGCACCTGTTGGTTGAGGAAAGTTTTTCCACCATCACCAAGACCCGTGTGGTGGCCCAGCATCAACAGGTAGTGCGCATTGACCGTGAGAGGAAACAGGCCCTTACCGACGAGGCGCGTGCCCAGGTGCTGAATCAATTGCGCGATGTGGTGGGTGAAGTCGACGGCATTATCATTGAAGACTACGGCAAGGGTTTGATCGATGATGAACTGGTAAGGGAGGTCGTTGATATTGCTAGCGCAGGTAATGTGATTGTCACCGTTGACCCGAATCCGAAAAACCCTATTGATTGGAAAGGGGTGTCAACGGTCAAGCCGAATCGCAGTGAAGCTTTTCACGAAGCGGGAATGGCAGATCGAGGGGGGCACCTTCCGCCATTGGAAGACGATGATTTACTGGAAGTCGGAAGCCGGTTAATGAAGCGATGGGAGAGTCAATATGTGCTGATCACTTTGGGAGAGCAGGGGATGATTTTGTTTTCGGACGGTGGTGAGCCTTACCATATCCCGACTCGGGCGCGTGAGGTTTTTGATGTGTCGGGGGCAGGTGATACGGCGATCGCGGTGTTTACCATGGCTTTGTGCGCCGGAGCCGATGCACTCACCGCGGCTGACCTTTCGAATCGCGCCAGTGGGGTAGTGGTGGGTAAACTGGGCACCGCTGAGATCACCAAAGAAGATCTGTTAAAAGCGGTGGCGAGTTGAATT
>JAADHD010000327.1 GCA_013152075.1 Verrucomicrobiota bacterium
TGCGTCGCAAGGGCAGAAGTCTGGCGGTGATTGGCTTGATGGCATCGGGGGGGTTTATGGTGACGGCGATTAATTCTTTTCGACTGGTGGGAGAGAGAGGTGCTGATTCGAGGCAATCGGGGACGGGAGGATTTGCTTATGTCGGGGGATCGACCTTGCCGGTTTACGAAAATTTAAACAGTGGAGAGGGGCGAGAGAAATATGGTTTCCAGAAGGGGAGCAATTCATTTTCCATGGTTTCCTTTCGGGTGAGTGATGGAGACGATGCTTCTTGTCTGAATTTGAACCGGGCGCAACGCCCACGTTTGTTAGGGGTGGACTTCGATGCCTTGGCTGAGCGGGATGCGTTTCATTTCACCAAAGCGCTCAAAGGACTGCCCTTTGAAGGATCAGCCTGGCAGATGTTAGGAGCCAAACTGCCGGATGAGAACGGGATGAAAATCATCCCAGGTGTGATTGACATGAATACGGCAACGTATGCTTTGAGAAAGGGAATCGGTGATTTAATTGTTTATCAGAACAGCAAGGGTGAATCCTTTGCGGTGAAACTGGTGGGGATGTTGGAAAATTCATTGCTGCAGGGAAGTATTGTGATTTCCGAGAAGGAGTTTATTTCCGAGCGGGCGGATATTGCGGGTTATCGATATTTTTTACTGGATCTGAAATCAGCTGAAGATGAAGACAGCGTCAAGCAGCTGACCCGTATGCTGGAAGACAGAGGTTTGGAGTGGGTGCCGGCGGCGCAACGCTTGAATGATTTTAATGCGGTGCAGAATACTTATCTGAGCATTTTTTCAACGTTAGGTGGACTGGGGCTGTTGCTGGGAACGGTGGGATTGGCGGTTGTGGTGGGGAGAAATGTGATGGAGAGGCGAGGGCAGTTGGGTTTGATGCAGGCGCTTGGATTTCGGCGTAAGGATTTGGAATCCCTGGTGCTGGCTGAGCACTGGTTTCTACACGTCATGGGAGTGTTGGTTGGCGTGCTGGCGGCGGTGGTTTCTGTGGCGCCGGTCTTTCTTGAGAAATCATCGGGCATGCCGGTGACATTATTATTACTGGTGAATGGCGGGGTATTGATCGCCGGGTTGATGTTTTGTTGGCTGGCTGCGCGAGTGGTGTTGAGGGCCCCTTTGATGGACTCTTTGAGAACGGAATGAGGTCAGTTATAATGGAGAGTAGAATGGGGATAAGATTGTGTTTGTTGGCGTTCATTGGAATGGGAATACTGTCAGCAGGTGACGGAGGGGAATGGCAGGCATTCCGTGCTGACTTTTCGGAAATGGAGGCAGGTGAACTTCCTGTCGGTTTTCTGGTGCTCGAAGGCAGTTTTAGTGTTGAGAAGAGCGCAGAGCAATCGTATTTAAAATTGTCACCGACGCCACTGGTTGAATCGGCGGTGCAGATGGGGGATCGTTTTGAGGGGGATGGAGTGATCAAGGTCAGGATCAAAGCTGAGAGCGAAGGGCGCCGCGCGCCAAGTTTTGGAGCGGGATTGCACGGAGTGTCTGGGTTTCGCTTATCGGTGATGCCGTCCGGCAGAAAAATCGAGTTGAAGCATGGGCTGAGCTGAAAGTTGTGCAATCCAGCTCGTTCAAATGGCGATCAGGTGAATGGTATTTTGTGGAGCTGAGGGTGTTGGAGAATGGCAGCAATTGGACAGTATCCGGTAGAGTCTGGGCAGAAAGTGAGAAAAGGCCTGATAGCGCGCAGATCGAATATATCGCTGATGTGAAGAGCTTGAAAGGACGGGCTTATGTGAGTGGGGTGCCGTCTTCCGGGAGAGCGATTTATTTTGATGACATCGAAGTTTTGAGGAGGTAGGAGGTAGGAATTAGGAATTAGGAATTAAGAATTAGGAATTAAGAATTAGGAATTAGGAATTAAGAAGTAGGAAGTAGGAAGTAGGAAGTAGGAAGTAGGAAGTAGGAAGTAATCATCTTGACGGTTTGATGATAAATAAACCGTTGGTGATGGCGAATGCCTGATCGGCGGGCATGCGTTTTGATTCGTGGCCGGGACCCCATGAGTCGGAATAGATGATGGATTTCTCTTTGCGATTGTAGCCGATAATCAGTCTCATGTGTCCTCCTGCAGCCTGGGGGATTTCAGGTTCGGGATACATGCCGAGACGGATGCCCCAGAAGAGAGGGATGCCGGCATCGATGTTAAGCTCGACCTGGGTATTGAAACTTTTGAAGTAATTTCCCCGCTTTGCTTTGTGCCTTTTATACGCCTCGGGATCGAGTGCGGTGTAGATCTGCTCGAGGGATTGAAGCATTCGCCAGTTTTCGACAGCCAGGGGCAAATGTTCTTTTTTAGCGAGTCGGTTGTATGCCTTGATGGTATCGAAGAATTTTTTGGCATCCCATTCGATGATGCTGAAAACCCTGAGGTTTGCGCCTAACGAAGCTTTTTTCAGGGCATCATACATCAGGCTCGGAGTGGTGCCGCGTCCGGCGGTCGTTCTGGCGAGTTCTGCCATTTCGTGTTGGTCTGTCTCCAGGCCGTAGTAGCGGAACACTCGCTCGGCACTGGCAACGGCACAATATCCTTTGGGGCCCTGATCCACCATAGGGATGCCTTGGATGGCAACATCACCGAGGGAGGTGGTTTTCACATTGCGCTTTAAATCCGATCGGCTGACCGTTTTTTGGATCGTTCCCTTATTGTTGCCAAGGTAGAACGCCCCCTTGGGTTTTGGGGCTAGTCGCAAGCGCATGAACTGAGCCATGCCACCGGTTTTACTGGTTTCGAGCAGGATGGCGGAGCTGTTGGTATACCAGAGAACGCGTTCAAGATTAACGGCTGAGTCTTTGGCTTTGCTTTGCGGTTCGGGTTTGGTTTTTGTGATTTTAGTGATGTGCTTTTGCCAACGCTCTGCCATGTCGTTGAAGTCGTAGGTGCCAATTGATCCCCGGTCACCACGGTTATAGATGGAGATGTCCACCCGGTATATTTTCCCTTTTTTCGATCGCACAACAGTTTCGCCGACGCTTTCTTTAAACATCTGCAGATTGGGGTAAACACTGCGTAGTGCTTTTCTATCAGAGGACATCCATTTGAAGCCGTGACTTTCAAACCTGGTTGCAAAAAATGGCAGGTTGGTTTTCCATAAATTCCCCCCAGCTTTGATCACCGAATCCAATGATTGGGGAGGTAGTGAGGTGTCGTTAGATTCAGAAGAATCTTGTGAAAAACCGGAGATGAGCGAGGACAGGGAGATCAGTGGCAATAACAAAAAGAGAGGGGAGAGATGTTCTTTTGTCAGAGGCATAGACCCTAATGTGTATCAAAGCCTAAGGCTTGGCGAGGGATTTCATCGTAAGCAGGAACAGTCGGGAGTAAGACAAAATAACAGTTTTTGAGTTGAGCATTTGGTAATGTCAGGTAGAACAGTGGGTAATGAATGAAAAATCTCTGGGTCAACTGTTACTGACTGGGGTTCCCGGCCCCGAACTGGATGCCGAAACTGCTGCTCGGTTTCGGAAACTGCAACCGGGGGGATTTATCTTGTTCGGGCGCAATATTAAATCTGCGGAGCAATTGAGGAAGTTGGTCGATGATCTTCGGGATTTGAGCGAAGTCGAACCTTTCATTACGATTGATCAGGAGGGGGGAAGGGTGTCGCGCTTACGCTTGATCGGAAACGAGCCGCCCAATGCCCAGGCATTGAGAAAAAAAGGAGACTTGGAGCTTATTCGTCGTCATGGGGATTTGACGGGGCGAATTCTCAGAACCTTTGGTTTCAATATGGATCTTTGTCCGGTGCTCGATATTTCCTTTGATGATGAAGCGGATAACTCACTGAAGGGACGTTGCTGGGGAGAGGATGCCAAGGAAGTGATCGATAATGCGACGGTATTCAATAAGGCAATGAGGGCTCAGGGGGTGCTTAGTTGCGGCAAACATTTTCCTGGATATGCGTCGGCTGAAGTGGATCCTCATCACGAACTGCCGGTAATTGACAAAACTCTGGAGGAAATGGAGGCCGCTGAGTTGTTGCCGTTCAGAGCCTTGCTGTCTGATCTGGACAGTGTGATGACTTGTCACTCTCACTATCCGTGTTGGGATGCTGATCGACCCAGGTGGCCGGCGTCTTTGTCAAAAAATGTCATCGGACAATTCCTAAGAAATCAGTTGGCCTATGATGGACTGGTGATGACCGATGATCTGGATATGGGGGCAATTTTGAATGAGGTGACTTTTGAAGAAACGATTCTTGCCGCTGTGGAAGCGGGGAATGATCTAGTGATGATTTGTCACCGGGTTGAACTTGTCGAGGAAGCGCGGAAGCATCTGGAGAAACTTGCTGACCCTATAGTTTATGATGCATTGGAAAGGATTCGCAAAGCGAAAGCGGCGATGGGGGCCCCTTTTGAGTTTACTATGGAAGGTTTTCGGCAGGTAGATGATGAGATATGGGATCTGAGAGTGGATACGCTTGGAGAGGAGCAGGCGAAAATTTTGAGCGTGGAAGATGGAAAGCGTTCACCGGTAGAGACGTATTGATGAAGGAATGTTGGACAATGCCTCCGGATAATGGCAGAACTTTGGTAGACCAAAACTTGGATAGAAAAATGTATGCAGGCTGAGATAGAAACATTGTTAATTTTACAGGACCGGGATCAGAAGCTCCGCGATTTTTTGAAGCAGCTTGAACGAATCCCGGATGATGAGGAGTCAGCTAAAACCCGCTTGCAGGGAGATGAGGCAGCGCTTGAGAAGTGTCGAGCTGATATTCAAGCAAACGAAATTGAGATGAAAAACATCGCGTTGGACATCGATACACGTAAAGAATCAGTTGCTCGTTTGAAGGTTCAGCAGTTTGAGACGAAAAAGAACGAAGAGTTTCGTGCCATGGGAGTTGAAATTGAACGCTATGGACAGGAGATCACCGCTTTGGAAGACCGTGAGCTGGAATTCATGGAGATCGGGGAGGATTTGAGAAAAAAGAGGGAAGAGGCAAGCGCGGCATTAGCAGAAACTCAAGAATTGGTGGACGAAGAACTGGCCGATTTGGGTACCAGGCAAGAAAATTTAAACAAAGACGTAGAGGTTTTGGAAACTGAGCGAAGCAAGATTGCGGGCGGTCTTGATGAAGATTCGGTGGAGACTTACGAACGATTAATGAAAAACAAAGGAGACGTTTCCGTGGTCGTTCTGAACGATGGCCAGTGCAGTGGCTGCCATGTCAAAGTGATCAGCTCCACGGTGGTGGCGGCCAAGGCGAAGAATGGACTGACGCATTGTGAAAATTGCGGCCGCATTGTTTACTGTGTGGATTAACGCTATCTCGCCTTCGTCTTGGGAATCGGTGAACGATACCGATGAAACATGATCATGGAATTGTGTGAGGTAGTTTGTCCAAGTTGCTTTGAGCCTTTTGAAGTGACTGCACCGGACATTGGGGATTCCATTTTTCCGATTGAATTTGATTATGATTGCGAGATTTGCTGTCGGCCGATGATGATTGTTTTCGACTCCTTGAATGAAACTGAAGTGAGCGCTACTGCGCGTGGACTTGGGGAATAAAAAATGGGAGACACACCATCCATATCGATTTTGTTGCCGGCGCGCAATGCGGCGAAAACTCTTCCGCTGGCAATTGAGAGTTGCCTTGCCCAGACTTTGCCGGATTTTGAATTGGTGTTGGTCGATCACGGATCGAGTGACAATACTTTTTCATTGATGAAAAAGTATGTGCGTCGGGATTCCCGGGTGCGAGCGGCTCGTGCGCCGGAAGGGGCCAGCTTTGTTAAGGCTCTCAATTTTTGTAATCGTGAGGCTGAGGGGGATGTGTTGGTAAGAATGGACGCGGATGATTTTTCCTACGCAGATCGTCTGCAACGTCAGGCTAAATATTTGGCGGAGCATCCGGAGGTGGCGGTTTGCGGAGCTTTGGTGAGGATCCGGCTCAGGAAGCCAAATATGAGTACGGCCGAGCCTTTGTCAGGTTATGCCGAGTATGAAAAATGGCTCAATGGACTGGTCACTCC
>JAADHD010000422.1 GCA_013152075.1 Verrucomicrobiota bacterium
GTTGGAGTTAAGCTTCATGCCCAACGTTGGCGACGTCTATGTTTCGCCTTCGTTCATCCGGCAATATGAATTAAAGCCAGGGAATTTGATCAAGGGAGTGGTGAGAGCGCCACGGGATCGGGAGAAGTTTCTTTCATTGGATTCGGTATTGGCTATCGAGGGGGTTGAGGAAAGCAAGTGGGAAGTGCCTGTGGCTTTTGATAAGCTTACCGCCCTGTTTCCTTCTGAGCGCGTTATTCTGGAACACAAAGATTCGGAATCTGCATCACCGAGAGTGGTGGATCTGGTGGCTCCTCTGGGTAAGGGGCAACGAGGTCTTATCGTTGCTCCTCCACGAGCGGGTAAAACGATTTTGCTGAAGGATATTGCCGTGTCGATTCAGAAAAACCATCCTGAGATAGAGCTGATTATTTTGTTGTTGGATGAACGTCCGGAGGAAGTGACTGATTTTAAGGAAACCATTGACGCTCGTGTGTATGCTTCAACTTTTGACGAAGCACCTAAACGTCACGTCCAAGTTTCCGAGATGGTATCCCATCGTGCCAAGCGCCTGGTCGAAATGGGTAAAGATGTGGTGATCCTGCTCGATAGTTTGACTCGTTTGTCGCGAGGGCACAACTCGAACATGCCTGGCAAGGGCCGAACGGGCAGTGGGGGCTTGAATACACAGGCGTTGGAAAAGCCGCGGAAGTTTTTTGGAGCTGCGAGAAATGTGGAAGAAGGTGGAAGCTTGACCATTTTGGCGACCTGCCTGGTGGAAACCGACAGTCGAATGGATGATGTGATCTTTGAAGAATTTAAAGGCACTGGGAATATGGAAATTTATCTGGACCGGGAATTGGCGGAGCGGCGGGTGTTTCCTGCCATACACACATTGCAATCAGGCACTCGTAAGGACGAGCTTCTCTATCATCCGGATGAATATCAACGAGTGACCGGCTTGCGCAGGCAGCTGGCTCAGATGCCAGTGGGAGAAGCGATGGGAATGCTGGTCAAAAATATTAAGCTTACGGGATCAAATGCTGAACTGTTGTTGAGAGGCTTACGTTAATGGCGGTTGATTTGGATAAAACGTAAAATGGGGCAGACTTTGGATAACGGTCAAGCCGGGAGCGGCAGGGAATCATTTTTAAAATGGTTGGAAGAAGCGAGGGCTGATCAAGGCACCAAATTGCCTGAGAGCTACATTGACCGGCCTGAGCAGGTCATACAACTGGTAGACAGGCTGAAAGAGAGAGGGGAAACCTGGTGCACTGTCGATACCGAAGCCGATAGCATGCATTCGTATGAGACCAAGCTTTGTCTTATTCAATTTGCAACAGCTCACGAAATGGCAGTGATCGATCCGCTTGCCATGGATCGAAAGGATTTGATGCCCCTGATGCATTATTTGGACGAGAGTGAGGGGGTATGGATGCATGGGGCCGATTACGATATGGCGCTGTTTTTGCAGACTTTTGGATTTGTGCCGAAAAATATTTGGGATACGCAGACAGCAGCAAGATTGACTGGTGCTGAAAAATTTGGCCTCGGTAGCTTGATAGAATCCGAATTCGGGGTGGTTTTGTCGAAACAGTCACAGAAAGCTGATTGGGGGCGTCGCCCCTTGAGCGATAAGATGCTGGAGTACGCTTACAATGATGTGCGCTACTTGTTAACCATGGGAGCCCGCCTGATTAAACGCTTGATAGAGGCTGATCGCTTATCGTGGTTTGAGGAAAGCTGTAATGCTGCCAGAACCGATGTAATGGCGCGAGAGGAGAGGCCAAAAGAAGATGCTTGGCGGATAAATGGGTGGGGAAAGCTTTCGCGTCATGAGCTGGTTTACTTGAGGGCTTTGTGGATGTGGAGAGATGAAGAATGTCGCCGCCTTGATCGTCCCGCTTTCAAGTTTTTGGGGAATGCACAATTAATGGACTTGGTCAGTCAGGCGGAAAATGGCGGGGAATTAAACCCTCCGCATTATGTTCGATCAGGAGCTGTTCGCCGCTTACAGACGACACTTACTCAAGCTCGGGCTTTGGATGAAAAAGACTGGCCTGAGAAAAGACCAGAAAAATCAGGTAAGCGTTTCAGATATGATGAAGCTAAATTTGAATCTCTGCGTTACAAAAGAAACCGAGTAGCAAGCTCATTAGGCATTGACGGAACTTTGATAGCTTCGCGCTCAGTTATGGAGAAACTGACGGCGGAAAATCACAACGAAACGGAAACCGAGCTACTGCTCGACTGGCAACGGCAGGTTTTGTTTGGAGATGAGGTGAATTAATACCTGCTTATTTTAGACCGGTGTTGTCTTAATCCTGGTAGATGGAGATTGGTGCCGTATTTCAGCCTATTTCAGCTTTTTCTCGTTCTACCTTCAAGCCCATTTTTCGGTATAGGGTTGCGATGCTGACCCCCAGCATGCCTGCCGTTTTTTCGCGTGAGCCTTCGTTGAATTTGAGTGTTTCACGAATAAAGGTTCTTTCCTGTTTGCGGATGTATTCTGACAGAGATTTCCCCAGTGGAACCTCTTGCTTGAGGCTCACGGACTCGTCAGTAATTTCGACTTTTTGAGTAATTTTAGGGGGCAGGTCAGATGGGCGGATGTGGTTTTTTTCGCAGAGGCAACAAGCGCGTTCCAATGCGTTTTGCAACTCCCCGACATTGCCCGGCCAGGGGTAATGCTCAAGGAGCTTTCCAGCGTAGGTGTCGACCTCGTATTTTTTGGTATGAGTGGTCTGTGCGTAACGGTTCAAAAAATGCTGAACGAGCAGCGGAATATCGTCTTTGCGTTCTCGCAGTGTGGGTACTGTGATGGGAAGAACGGATAATTTGTAGAAGAGATCTTCGCGAAGGGAATCGTCGTTGATGCACTTTTCCAGTGGAACCGAGGATGTGGTGATCACACGAGTGTTCATGTGTGTAGGAAGATTGCCCTGAGTGCGGCGATCGTCGACTTCTTCGAGGTAGCTTACCAGTTGCGATTGCAGGCGAAGTGGCAGCATGTTGATTTCTTCTATCACGACCGTTCCACCTGCGGCGCGGGTAAAGATTGACTCTGATTCACCTGAGGGATGGCCGAATAGTTCTATTTCCAAGAGGTCTTCTGGGAGAGCACTGCACTGCACAACCTTAAAGGGCGAGGGGTTTCTTTTGCTGGAGTTGTGAATATGGCGTGCGACCATTTGTTTGCCGGATCCAAATTCGCCCTCAAGTAAAACTGGGCTGTCTTTGTCTGCGATTTTTTCCACCAGAGCCAGAATTTTGGAGATCTTAGGGCTTTTCCCTATAAGTTGCGAACGAGACAGATAGAGCTCCAGTTCATCCGACCCAGTGACCGCTTGTTGCGGGGTTGAGTCGCCGGGGGCTTTTTCTTTGAGAGCGAGATCTATAGTGCGCTGTAGATCCGCGAGTTCAAATGGTTTGGTAAGGTAGTCAAAAGCACCCAGCTTCATGGCCTGCACGGCGGAATCCACGCTTCCGTGACCGGTGACCATGATTACCCGGGTGTTCGGATGGTTTTGCTGACTGTGTTCGATAATATCCAATCCCAGCATGTCGCCAATCTTGAGATCCACAATCATGAGGTCTGGAGAAATTTCATCAAGCCGAGATAAACCTTCTTTCCCTGTCAGGCAGGTTGTTGTGGTGTGTCCCTGCCGTTTACAAACCTTGCTCATCAACTGAAGGATGCCGGTTTCGTCGTCAATAATTAAGATTTTAGCCATAATGAGATAATTCAGCAATTGGGGATCGCCGTAATCGGTCAATTGTTACAGCTTTCTTAAGTAATTGAAAGGAGAATCTCATAATTGCGAAAAAGAGATTTTAAATTGAAGCGACTGAGAAGCTGGCGAAATGTAGGATGCATGATTTTTAGGCTACTTTTTTATCTTCGCTTACCAGTAGTTCATTTAAATTATGGCGGTATTTTAGCTTTTGAAACAGGTAGAGCCCGGTTGCCGACAGGGCGAAGTAAATCCACCATGAGCTGATTGCCTGGGCAAAAATGTTTTGGTCGAACGAATCAAAGCCGTCGGTGACGTTTTGGTTCTCGGGCAATGAGCTGAGGAATTTAGTTTGCAGCCCGTAGGCAAAAACAACTCCTCCGTAGGCGAGGTTCATCGCCATGCTACGGAAACTGAGCACCGTGGCGCGGTTTTCGGAAGAGGTGACACGGTTTAAATAATTTGAGATGAAGAAATGTAGCAGGCGCATAGCAAGCCAGAGGGGGATGAGGAAAACCACACCAAAATAGGGGATTGGAAATGCCAGGCTGAACAGTCCTAATAAAATAAGAGCTGCGACAATGCGGAAATTTGCCGAAGGCTGAAAACGGTGAATTAAGCGGCCTGCCAGCCAGGATGCAGCGAGGCCGGTGAGAGAGCCCATGACGCTGATGGGACCAAAATAGAGGGGCTCGAATTTCAAGAGTTCAAGGTAGACACTACCAA
>JAADHD010000157.1 GCA_013152075.1 Verrucomicrobiota bacterium
TCGCTGGTGTTGCACCTGCGTCCTGAGCTGGTTCTCGCTGAAGAAGCGGCAGCGATGCCCGATCTTTCCGGTTATCTTCCGGATGATAGCGACGGTCTGATGATCTGCCGCGACATGGCGCAGCGTACGGAGAATGGTGCCACTGGCCGACCTGATCTCGCGTCTGCTGAAAAGGGCGCGAAGATGTTTGAGGTAATCGTGAAACGGGTTACTGAAGTGATCGGGAAATTCCTCAAAGAGCCGCTTCCCCAGCGTAGGGGAATCAATCTTGAGGGTTGAGTTGACTTTTTCAACTCACCTAAAAGAACTTAATCCAACAAGGAGAGGCACTTTTCAAGTGCCTGCAGAGCGGTAGCGGTATTTGGTGCAATGATCTGCAAATAGGAAGGTGGTGACGTAAGGTGCGTTCGAATATGGCGGTTTGGAAACCGCCACTCCTTGAATATCGAGCGAGCGCATTTCCGGGGAGCTTTCAATTTAACAAAATCAAATTAAGGCCGCGGGTGGAATTTTTTATGCAGGGACTTGAGGTGGCTCTGATCGACGTGGGTATAAATCTGAGTGGTGGCGATATCAGCATGGCCGAGCATCTCCTGGATCACTCGCAGATCGGCACCGTTGCCAAGTAGATGCGTGGCAAAGGAGTGACGCAATAAGTGAGGGTACACATTGCCCTCCAACCCAGCCAGCTTGGCGCGTGTTTTGAGTATTTGCCGGATTCGATTGGTGGTGAGAGCTCCGCCCCGTACGGATAGAAAAATATGCGTGCTGGTGCGGCCGCTTTTTACTAGGCCGGGACGCTCAGTGGAAAGGTAGTCGCTCAAGGCTTCGGATGCGCGGCGGCCGACTGGCACCAGGCGAGTTTTGTTTCCCTTACCCGTCACCCGGATCACTGCTTCATCGAGATCGACGTTTTCGATTCGAGCCTGAGTGAGTTCGGAAACCCGCAACCCACTGCTGTAGAGGAGTTCGACGATGGCTCGATCACGGCGACCGAGTGGTTTTAACTCATCGATGGATTCAATAAGTTTAGTGATGTCGGCTTCATTGAGCGTCTCTGGTAGATACTGCTCGAGTCGTGGAGAATCCATTTTTTCCGCCGGATCGCTAGAGAGCTTTCCGCGGGAGGTGAGATGGCGGAAAAAAATCTTTAGCGCTACAATTTCCAATCGCAGGCTACCGGTAGCCAGTCCCTGTGATTTCCGATGGGCCAAATAATCGGTGAGATGTCCGAGCTCAATCGTGGAAATATCATCACAACTGGTTTTATTTTCAAACCAGTTGGAAAATTGCTCTAACGCTCTGCGCACGGCAAGCTGATAGTTAGTTGAGAGGCCGCGCTCGGTAGCTAAAAAAAGAATAAACTGATCTATCGCTTGTTCCATGTCGATTCAGTTTATCAGAGAGTATCGAGACCCTCGCCGGAATTTAATGGGTTCGTTAAGATGGAAAGTAGATTGCCGTCTTGAGGGATAATAGATCAATAAGCATCGACGGCTCCGCCATCGACAATCAGGTTTTGACCAGTGAGATAGGTGTTGGCTTCGGAGCATAGGAAGGCAACGATTTTCCCGAATTCCTCCGGTCTGCCTGCACGGCCCAGGGGTATGTTGGCTTCGGCGGCGGCACGGACTTGCTCCGCAGAAAGGCTTTGTTTTTCGGCGACGACAGAATCGAGATGGGCGATACGGTCGGTGTCGATACGCCCCGGGCCGACTACGTTAACCAGAATATTTTCAGGTCCGAGTTCACGGGCGAGGGTTTTGGACAGGCCGACGATGCCCATGCGGAAGGTGTTGGAAAGGATGAGGTTGTCGATTACTCGTTTGGTTGAAATGGAGGTGTTGTTGACGATGCGTCCACCCTCGCCTGATTTACGCATGTGCGGCAGCACGGTGCGGATCACCCGGATGTAAGAGAGCAGGGTAAGTTCAAAAGCGGATTGCCAGGCTTCGTCGTTATCGAAAGAATCGAAGGTTCCCGCCGGTGGTCCGCCGGTGTTGTTGAACAGGGCCCACAGGCTACCGAATTCTACGACGGTGCGATCGATGACATTGGTGATGTCATCCGGATTGGAAATGTCACCGACCGTATATAACGGTTTGTTGCCGGTTTCACTGGCGATCTCTTGCTGGGTCTTGATGAGCTTTTCCTCAGAGCGAGCGAAGAGCATGACACGAGCGCCTTCCCTGGCAAATTCGAGGGCAGTGCCTCGTCCGATACCTCCCGATGAGGCCATGACGAGAACGGGTTTGTCTTTGAGTCCGAGTTCCATTATTTATTAATCGTTAGTTTTGTTGAATTTAAAATAGTCGATATCGCCGATGCTTTTAGAACCTCCTTCGCTGTCCATGACGACTTTCATAAGGTGGACACCTTTTTCCAATTTAACGTTTTTGTGGGTGACAAGTTTCAGGGTTTTCCAACTGCCGGTGTCAGGAACATTGATCGGGCCAGTCACATCCTTGCCGTCCATTTCGATGTTGTACATTCCGCTTTCATTGACTTCCACGGTGTAGATCAACCACTCGCCTTTCTTGGTCCAACCAATACCGTGGCCATTGGAGGCATCCGGTCTTTTTTCGATATCCACTTGAGTTTTCTCCCGGTAATCTTCTCCGCGATTGGGTTCATCGATGTCGTGATAGGCGGTCCCGGCCTTGCCCTCGTCCCAATGCTCGGCTTCGATCAGGCCGGGGATGGCATGAACTTTACCCTTGTAGGGTTTAGTTTCATCGGCCTTGAGCTGTGGTGTGATGAGCGAAAAGGCAGCGAGTAAGATCAGTTGGCGGGTTTTCATGGCGGGAACGTAGTGGAATGGATTGTGTAGGGCAACTCGCTATTCGCGGACGAGCGGGCCGCTCATCCCTACCATTTCACGTAATGGAGATATTATGTGGAAGGGACGAGCGACTCGTTGATCCGGTGTATTATCACGGATAAAACAAATACTTCGCACCCATGATGAAGATGAAGGTGAATACGGTGGCGCGTAGAGTGCTTTGAGGAATGCGGTCGAGACACTTTTTCCCCAACCAAATGGCGACGATGGCGAGTGGGATGGCGGCGAACAGATTGAAGACCAGGTTCCACGACCAGTCGTTTCTGTCACTGGTGCCGAGGTCATGACTGATCATCAGGCCGTTGCGGAAAAGTCCGGCGATTAGGAATACACTTTGCAGCGTGGCTACAATTTGAGTTTTGCTCCAGTTTTGGGAATAGGCGTAGGCGACGATGGGCGGGCCGCCGACATTAAAGGCGCCGCCAATCACACCGCCAAAAATCGCCAGCGGCCAGGCCGACCAGTTGGGCAGTGAGAGATGGGATTTGCGTGACAGAATGGTATCACTGATGGCGATCAAAATGAGCACGGCCCCCAGCATTCGGATCAGAATGGTGGAATCGGTGCTTTGCAGAAAATAGTATCCCAGCGGGATTCCGATCATCATACCGATGACCAATGGGCGAGCGACTTTCCAGGAAAAACCGGAGCGGTTCCAGAACAGGGTGAGGGTGCTGACAAAGAGATTGAAGACGGCGATCAGTGCAATCGCATCTTTCAGGCCCATGACCAGCGGCAGTAGTGCCACCGCAACGATGGCCATACCGAAGCCACTGACCGACTGGACAAAAGCCGCGCCGGCCATGATAAGCGCGACGAGGAAGAGGTCGGTGATTTCAGGAAACACTGGGAACAGTAATCAAGTAGTCGCAAGAGGCAAATCAATCCGGCAATTCTTCACCGCGCGTTTCTTTGCCGAATAGGATGACGACCAAACCAACAATGTAGAGTGGTGAGAGCAAAAGGGCCTGTTGCTCGGGAAGCAATGGCGTTGCCAGGCTGCCGAAAAAGAAAAAGGCAGCCGCTGTCCCCAGGCGTCCCATATTGAAACAAAAACCTGCTCCGGTTCCGCGTAATCGGGTTGGATAGAGTTCGGGAAAATAAACCGCGTAACCCGCATGCATGCCCAAGGTGAAAAAACCGAATATGGGTAGGAATAGCATGTAGGTCAGATTCGAGGTTTCCGGATTGGGAATGAGAACCTTAAATAATATGATAACCATCACGAAGGCGACGGCATGATACATGACAAATGCCCCCTTCCTTCCCAAACGGTTTGAAATAGTGCCAAACAAAATGAGTCCCAGTCCGCCACCGATCGTATTGAAGGTCATGCTGAGCATTTCCGATGTTTTGATCTTTGCTTTGTGTTTCTCATAAGCGGCCGCTTTCACCGCTTTGTCAGCATCAGTGGCGATGTTTTCAATATTTAAAACTTCCGCCTGGGTGTTGCGCATCAAGGCGTTCTTTCCGTAGATATGAATGCCCCAGAAAGTCACCAGCCCGACAGTGGCCAGGGTGACGCCGATAAGAGTGCTGCGGAGTTGTGGTTTTGCAAACAGCTCGCCCAGTCGGCCCTGTTTTTGAGAG
>JAADHD010000290.1 GCA_013152075.1 Verrucomicrobiota bacterium
CGCATCGACTTTGTGCTCGACAAGTTCGGGGTCGAAGCCCCGGTTTTTTTTAGTGACCTTTCACCTCGGGTAAATGATGTCATGCAACGGGATGTGATTTCGGTGCATCACGAAACGTCCTTGTACGATTCATTGGCCTTGCTGGAAAAGGAACGCTTGCGAGCCTTGCCAGTATTGGATGAAGAGCAACGTTTTATGGGTTTGCTGTCATATCAAAAAATAAGTCAGTATCTTTTTCCTCCTCGCGAAGAATCCGGGCGTGCTCGTGAAGTGCACGCCTCGCTGGATTCTATGGTGCGCACTTTTCAGGGGCGTTCGTTGACGGGTGACCTTTGTGTGGAAAGGAGCGCGCTCAAACTCATGGTGGGCGCGATGGGGCAGGATGCATTCAACGAGCGTCTGCAAAGTTACCAAGCGGAGAGTTTGGTGGTTTTTGTCGGTGATCGTACTAATATCCAGTGGAAGGCGATCAAACAGAGTGTGAGGGCGATAGTGATTACAGGGGGGCTGGCGCCTGATGACGACATGATCGATGATGCTATGCGGGCCGGGGTTAGCGTGATTAGTTCTCCTTTTGATACTGCGTCCACGGTGTTACTGGCTCGAGGAGCTGTTGATGCAGGTTTGATGGTGGACACCGAGTTCACCTCTTTTGCCCCCGAAACGTCCCTTTCGGAGGCTCGGGAAAAAGTCAGGGATGTGCATGCGGCAGTCTTTCCGATTTTAGATTCGGCGGGAGGTTTGGTTGGGGTGCTTTCAAAGAGTGATTTTATTAAACCGGTACCGCGCCAGTTGATCCTGGTGGATCACAATGAGATTTCACAGGCGGTCAAGGGGGCCACTAAAGTGCCCATCATCGAGGTTTTGGATCATCACCGTTTGGGCGGGCTACATAGCAGTAGTCCGATATTGTTTTGGAATAATCCGGTTGGATCCACTTCTACGATTATCGCCTTGGCTTACGGACAGGCAGACGTCGAGATTCCGCGTTCGATGGCAGGATTAATGATGGCCGGTTTGTTGACGGATACGCTCAATCTCACTTCGCCGACGACCACCAAGACCGATCGGGATATCATGCAAAAGCTCTCGAAGATAGTTGGGGAAGATCCTGCTGAATTGGCGGCAGAGATTTTCTCAGTGGGATCTCCACTTCTCACTCTTCCGGCGGATGGAGCGATTACGGCAGACTGCAAGGAATACGAAGAGGAAGGCTATCGGTTTTCGGTGGCTCAGATCGAAGAGCTGCGAATTTACCGGAAAAGCAGGCAGCGCTGTTGGAGGCTCTGGATGAATATTGCAAGAAAAACGGCTATCTGTTTTCTACTTTGCTGGTCACGGATATCAATACCCGTGCATCAGTGTTGTTGGGGAGTGGTAGTGAGGCGTTTTTGAAAACCATTGATTACCCTGTGGTTGGTCAACAAGCGTGGCGTCTGGGCGGAGTGGTTTCACGCAAGAAACAACTACTGCCCTATTTGCTGACCTGCCTTGATCGGATGCCAGGGTGAGTAATGCCTTTGAAATGAAGGATCATTCGCGCATTTCTGAAATGGCGGCAGCCATATCAGGGGCGGCGAATAATGAGGTGCCGGCAACCATGACATTGGCGCCGTTTGCAGCAGCGATTTTTACTGTTTTGGTGTCAATGCCGCCATCCACTTCGATGTGGTAACTCAGACCAAGGCGTTCGCGTTCGGCCAGGGCTTCTTGGACTTTCGGCATGGTTTCGCTTTCCATGAAAGCCTGACCGCCGTATCCGGGACGGACAGTCATCACTAGTAGTAAGTCAATCTGGTCAAGAAAAGGGCGCATGTCATCAAAATCGGTATCAGGGCTGAGGGCCAGTCCACAGTGGCAACCCGCTTCGCGGATGCCGGCTAAAGTTTCTGCTACGTCGTGATCAGATTCAACGTGGACGGTGATGTTATCCGCCCCGGCTTTGGCGAAGCGTGGGAAAAAGTGATCGGGCCGGGTGATCATCAAATGCACGTCGAGATACTGGTCGGTAGATTTTCTCACCGCTTCGACATAAGTCGGGCCGAACGAAATGTTGTCGACGAAGTGACCGTCCATCACATCAAGGTGTAGCCAGTCGCCACCTGTTTCCTTGGCTCTATTGGATTCTTCCGCGACCCGGCTCCAGTCGGCAGCCAGAATAGAGGGGGCAATAATTCGTTGCTTGCAGTCCTTCATCGTAGGGCATTATGTTGCGGCATTGCACGAAGGCAACTCAAAACAAAATTATACTGATACCATGTCCGATTCATCATCTTCTTCCACCCCCCCCGAAATTGCTAAAAAAGGCCTCAGCCCTCTCGCCTGGGTTGGCATTGGTTGTGGCGGTATAGCGGTTCTAGGGCTTATCGCCATAGTGGCCGGCGGTATATTTCTTGGCAAAAAGGTTAAGGAAGGCATCGCGGAGGCGGGTGACAATCCCGAGCGTTTTGCGGCTGAGCTGGTGGTGAAATTTAATCCGGATATGGAATTGGTCGAGAGCAATGACGAAGAGGGGAAGATGACGATCAAAATGAAAAAAACGGGTGAAATACACACTTTTTCCTATGCGGATATTAAGGATGGGAAATTTAGCATTGAATCGACAGTGGACGGTAAGACCACGACGGTTCAGCACGATGGTAAAACTATGAAAATCAAAGACGGTGAGGGCAAAACGACCGTTGTAACGGCCGCCAAAAACGGAGACTATTGGGCCAATTTGCCCACTCACTTCAAAGATTTTGCTTACCCCGGCGTTGGAGCTGTCGCAAGTCCACTGGCCACAAGTGAGGATGACAAGGCCATTAAAGCGACCTTTGTTTTTACTACGAAGGAGAAAGAAGAGGCGGTGCTTAAATTTTATCAGGATAAATTCGCGGCCGGGAGTTATACGGTTGAGGATAAAACCAATTTGATGGGCAAGAGTTTACATGGCAGTAAAGATAATAAATCGGTCAAGGTCACCATCACATCTCAAAGTGACGACGAAACGGTGGTGATGTTCTATGCTGAACTTACCAAATAACTCTTAAGTGGACGATGGATAATTTCAGCTTGAGCGAATCCGATGGCAAGACCATCGCGGAATTCGAAAAGATCATCGATCTCGAGAGCGACACTTTTTTCATGACCCAGGCCCTGCGCCAGGCGCAGAAGGCCTACATGGCGGAAGAAGTGCCGGTTGGAGCGGTGATTGTCCGCGAGGGGCAGATTATAGCGCGGGCGTCGAATCAGGTTGAAACGTTGAAAGACGCTACTGCGCACGCCGAAATGCTGGCGCTGACCCAGGCCCAGAGCGTGCTGGGGGACTGGCGGCTGACGGATTGCCAGCTCTATGTGTCGAAAGAGCCCTGTCCGATGTGCGCCGGGGCACTTGTGCATTGCCGGATTGAGCGGGTGATCTTCGGCTGTGGTGATGAAAAGGGTGGTGCGGCTGGGGGCTTTATCAATTTGCTACAGCAGGAGACGCTCAACCATTCGGCCGAGGTTACTCCTGGAGTGCTGGAGGAGGAATCGCGACAGCTTTTGCAGTCATTTTTTGCCGAGGCGCGGGCAAATCGCAAAAAATCTTTAGAAAAGAACAAGGAAGCATAGCGCTTTTTTTAAAATGGAAATTTGAAAAACTCTACAAAGCGTATTTAGCTAGCAGACTATGAAACAAGAAACCTCCGGAAGTCCGACTTCCTCACGTCGTAAATTTCTCAAATACGGTGCCGGCTTTGGCGCCGCTCTAGCTTGGCCAAATTCTACCGTCATTGGTGCCAACAGTGAGGTCCGCGTGGGGATTATCGGCGTCAATGGCCGCGGAAGACACCATCTCAACGCTTATCTTAATATGCCCAAGGCTCGGGTGGCGGCCATCTGTGACGTAGCGCCTGATTTGCTCGATGCACGCACGACCTTACTTTCCGCTCAGCAAAAGAGCGAGGTGAAGGGTTTTGAAGACATGCGCGACATGTTTGAAAAAGGAGATATCGACGCGGTCAGCGTGGCGACACCGAATCACTGGCATTCACTGGCGGGGATCTGGGCGATGCAGGCGGGTAAGGATGCTTACGTTGAAAAACCGATTTCGCACAATGTCTGGGAAGGGCGTCAGTTGGTTAAAGTGGCACGCAAGCACAACAAAATTTGTCAGGGAGGCACGCAGAGCCGTTCGATGCCGACGATTCGTGCAGCCGTGGATTACGTGCACAGTGGCAAACTTGGCAAGATTCAGTTTGTTAAGGGAATGTGCTACAAGGCCCGGCCGCCGATTGGCTTGGGTGGAGGTGGAGAGATCCCACCGGGCTTGGATTATGACTTGTGGTGTGGACCAAGGGAGATAGAGAAGCCCTTGCGTCGTAAGAGATTGCATTACGACTGGCATTGGTTTTACGCTTACGGTAATGGTGACATGGGTAACCAGGGTATTCATCAAATGGATGTCGCACGGTGGTTTCTGGGGGAGAAAAAACTTTCACCAAGAGTGATGTCAATCGGCGGTCGCTTGGGATACAAGGACGATGCGGAAACACCCAACACGCAACTGGTTTATCATGACTATGATAGCGCACCGCTGATTTTTGAAACGCGGGGTCTGCCACGGGACAAGGCATCACAGGAAACCGCCTGGGGCAAAAACATGAACCGCCCTGAGGAATTTCCTGAGTTGGGAGGAGTTGGCGTGGTGGTGCAATGTGAAAACGGACGGGTTTATTGTTCGTCTGGCGGCAAAGTGAAAGTGACTGACAACAAGGGCGTGGAAATGACGCAGATAAAACCGCCTAATGACAACGACCAGGCTTTGGAACCGGATCATTTTAAGAACTTCATTAATGCGGTGCACAGCCGCAAGGTGTCCGAGTTGCACGCGGATTGTGAGGAGACCCACATTTCCAGTGCGCTGTGTCACACCGGAATGATCTCTCATTTCATGGGTGAAAATGCTCACGACGAAGCGGTTCGCGAAAAAATCAAGAGCGACGATTTCCTCGCGGGAAGATATGCTGCGATGGCCGAGCACTTGATGGCGAATGATGTCAACTTGACTAAGGAGAGCATCACGCTCGGGCCGTGGTTGACCTTTAATCCGGACACCGAACTTTTTGAGAAAAATGGTGATGCTATTGACCAGAAAGCCAACCAACTAACAAAAGAAAGCTATCGCGCACCTTTCGTGGTTCCGGAGAAAATATAGAAGAGTCAGCTCTGATAATCTTAAAAGGCACTGCTGGAAACAGCAGTGCTTTTTTGTGTCGGGGCTAGGGAGAATGCTGTTTTCGTAAAAAAAGGAGAGCATGACGTTTTCCTTATCATCTGTTTGCAATAACACCCATTGCAATGTTGATTTTGACAAATACAGGGGAAAAGATTCCCTCGCTACTCTCAGTAGGCTGATGAATTCCGAACCGATCCAGAACCATCCCGCCCTATGAATACCTCTATCTGCATCCGGCTATGTTTGTTATTTTTGATGCTTCTGGTTCCAAGCTGGGTCGGAGCAGAAAAATCGCCTTATGCGCCTTCTTTCTACCCCTTTCAGAACGGCGTGAAATTAGAGACGCCGGAAGAGGGTGCCAGATTGCTTAAGAAACTGGGCTACGACGGAGTCGGTTCCGTATATGGAAAAGACCTAGCGAAATACCTCAAAGCTTACGATGAAGCGGGGCTGAAGACTTTCAGCATCTACGTTGGAGGAAAACTGGAGATGGATGGCTATAGTTATGATCCAAGTATCAGGGAAGCAATCGCCAGTCTGAAGGGGCGCAAGACGATGGTAGAGCTTTATGTGCAGGGCAGCGTTAGGGCAAACACCGACGAGCAAGCGGTGTCTTTTGTGCGAGAGGTTGCGGATCAGGCCAAGGCATCCGGCCTGCGTGTCGTTATCTATCCTCACAGCGGATTTTATATCGACACGGTGAGCGTTGCCCTGCGAATTGCCAAAGCGTCCGGACGCGATAATGTGGGGGTGGCTTTTAATCTCTGCCACTACCTGAAAGAAGAAGTAAAGAGTGATTTGCGTAAGATTCTCGTAAAGCTCCGGCCCTACCTCTGGAGCGTCAGTATCTGCGGGGCGGATAGTGACGGCACAAGTTGGCAACAATTGATCCGGCCACTTGACGAGGGCTCATTCGATCAGGTGGGCTTGCTTCGCCATCTGCGTAAATCGGGTTACACTGGCCCGGTAGGATTGCAGTGTTATGCGATCAAAATCGATTCCAGGGAGAACCTCCGGCGCTCTATTTTGGCCTGGAAGTCAAATCTCGCGGCTAGCCAGTAAAGAGGGCAGCATATTAGTTTAGCATATTTTTGGCTAGGTAAGGAGAGGGTGAATATTGATAAACTGTGAATTCATGCGAACTTGCGTAGGTTAGTGGCAAGCCCTTGGAGATATCATGCTTTACCATCCTTTCATGTTATCCAAATTCGCTATCGCCCTTCTTGCTACCGTTTCCATGATTATGGTCGGCGGACTCAGTCAAGCTGGAGAGGTGCTCCCTCTTGATGACAAACATCCAATTAGCCGGATAGCGTTCGCGTCGTGTGGGAAAGAAAGCCGGGCGCAACCAATTTGGGAGTCGATCCTTGAGTCCCGACCCGATGTATTCATTTTTGCCGGAGATAATATCTATGCCGACACCAGTGATATGAAAGTGATGAAGGCGAAGTACGCACGCCTGGCATCGAAGGCGGGCTATCAGAAGCTTTTGACGAAAGTTCCAATTCTAGCCACCTGGGATGATCACGATTACGGTAAGAATGATGCGGGGGCGGAATATTCGATGCGGGCGGAGTCCCAGAAAGTATTCCTCGACTTTTTTGGTGAACCGAAGGGTTCGAAGCGACGGATGACGCCTGGCATTTACGACGCGAAGCTTGTGGGCCCAAAGGGGAAGCGGACACAGATTATTTTACTGGATACCCGATATTTTCGCGGATCTTTAAAGCGCAAACCTCAGGGTGAAACGAAAATCGCGCCCGGAAAAAATACGAGCGTGCGCTATGCCCCCCAGCCGGATCCTAATATTACCGTGCTTGGGGAAGCGCAGTGGAAATGGCTCGAACAGCAGCTCAAAGAGCCAGCGGAGTTGCGCTTGATTGTCTCTAGCATTCAGGTGGTGGCCGAGGATCACGATGCGGAGAGTTGGTCAAATTTTCCGCATGAGCAAGAGCGGCTTTTTCGTTTGATTCGCGACACCAAGGCATCAGGAGTGATAATCCTAAGTGGGGATGTTCACCGAGGAGAGATATCGGTCAGAGATGCCGGTATGGGGTATCCTCTTTTTGATATCACCGCGAGTGGATTGACGCAAGCCCGCTCCCAGTTTCGTTTTGTTTGGCCTAACCGTTATGGAATCGGGGTGATGGGTTGGGGCAATCATTTTGGAACGATTGCCGTGGACTGGGAGCAAAAAGATCCGGAAGTGCGTTTGCAGATTCTAAATGAGGAGGGAGGCATTGCTATGCAGCGGGTCATTCGGCTGAGTTTACTGAAAGCGGGAATGGCGTTTGAGGATCAGGGCAAAATCCAACAACAGGTGGAACAGGCGGTGAAGAAAAGACAGAGTCAATTGCAACAAATCAGGCAATCCATTCAAGCCTCCCGCGCTGGTAAAAGTGGTGAGAAAGTCGAACAAAAAACGGCCTTGCACCGGGGTATTCACGAGCTTGAATTTGATGCGACGCGTCTCGCAAAGGCTTCTTTGTTCGAGCTTGATTTTCGAGTCACCTTCATTCGTCCAGATGGCTCAAAGGTCACCACCGATGGCTTTTACGATGGCGACCGCACGTTTCGCGCTCGCGCTTATTGCGACACACTGGGGTTGTGGGAATGGGATACGCACTCTGCGGTTGAAGGATTGGCAGGGCGTCATGGAAACTTTTTGGTCACTTCGTCCAAGTTACCTGGGAAGCTTAAAAAACATCCGCTCGATTCACGGCAACTTATGTATGGCAACGGCGATTGGTTTCTTCATATCGGCGACACGGCCTATCGCTATGTTGTTCGAGATGAGAAACATTGGCAGGATTACATTGATCAAGCGGCTCAAATGGGGGTGACGAAAGTCCGGACTTGGTTTAGCCAATCACGCCACAATGTTGAGGCTTTGTTTGATCGCGATCGTCGTAAGCTGGACGTCACCTACTGGCAAGAAATGGATCGCCGAATTGCTTACGCTTATAAAAACCATCCCCACATCATGTTGCAATTGATCCCTTTTGGGGAAGATACTGAAGAGCTTAAGCGTTATGCAAAGAGTGACCGGATGGCGCTTTTGATACCTCAATATGCGCAAGCGAGATTTTCTTCTTACCCAAATGTATTATGGTGCATATCAAATGACCGCGAGATTGTCGCCGATGACAAGCCCTTATCAGGTCGAAAAATTCACCGCAAGACCATAGATCGGATTGGCCGTCAAATGGCGCAACGTGAGCCGTGGAAAACTTTGCTCACCAGCCATCAGTCCCGATTCAAAGGCTATTCTTTTGTTAAAGCGTCTTGGTCGGATATTATTACCGTTGAAGATCTGGATCAGGTAGGCGGTGATCTTATTTTAAAATATCGGAAGCTGGGAGATGATCCGATTGTCTTGGATGAGGATCGTTATGAGCAATACAGAGCGCCTCAAGATCCGCGTTATTTTTTCCGCCGCCTGATGTGGGCGAGTCTTTTCTCAGGAGGGGCGGCAACTTATGGTGGGCTACGTTCTTACGAGCCTCGGGATTATGTCCCAAGTAAGCCAAGTGACATGAAGAACCCGGAGGGGCGCGGGGTTTATGGTTATTTTGACGCGGTTCGCAAAGGTTATCTTAAGCGAGGGGGCGATGACTTTGTCCACATTCACAAATTCTTTGATGATGCAAAATTGACTTTGGCCGAGATGAAACCTGCGGATCAGTTGGTTGGCGGGGAAAGCTCAAAATGGAAGTGCATTCAAGGCAAAGGGCGTTATCTCGTTTACCTAGCAAATCCAAGTGGGTCCAAGCCCGAAACCGATCGCCCGTCAAAGCAAATTGCGAAAGTTAGTGTGAAGCTGCCTGAGAAAAAAGTTTCTGCAAAGTGGTTCAATCCCTCAACCGGTAAGTGGATCGCAGGCGAAGCGGACGTCGAAGGCAGACACACTTTCAAAGCCCCTGCGTCTGGCGATTGGGTATTGTTACTGCAATAGTGCGTATTCTGAAGCAGGGAGCATGATGTTTTATCATCTGCTTGCATTCGTAAGCATTCTCTTGTTGGTTTTGTGATCATGAAAGAACAAGTCCCTGTAAAGAACGTTTCTACCCGTCGTAAGTTTCTCAAATACGGAGCCGGCTTCGGAGCTGCTCTGGCCTGGCCGAATTCCAAGGTGCTCGGTGCCAACGACGATATAAGGGTGGGAGTGGTCGGGGTCAAAGGTCGTGGCCAGGCTCATATCAAAGGGTACGTCAATGCCAAGGGAGCACGAGTGGTGGCGTTGTGCGACGTGGATCCGATGTATCTCGATGCGCGCTCTACTTTGCTCTCTGCCCAGCAGAAGATGAAAGTTGAGAGCTTCTCGGACATGCGTGAGATGTTCGAGAAAGGTGAAATCGATGCCTTTTCCACCGCGACACCGAACCACTGGCACGCACTCGCGGGGATTTGGGCGATGCAGGCGGGTAAAGATGCCTACGTCGAAAAACCGGTATCCCACAATGTGTGGGAAGGTCGTCAGTTGGTGAAGGCTGCGCGTAAGTATAAACGTATTTGTCAGGGAGGCACCCAGAGCCGATCGATCGAACAGATCGCCAATGGAGTGGCCTATGTGAAAAGTGGTGAGCTTGGGAAAGTCCTGTGGGGTAAGGGGATCTGTTACAATCCGCGTCCGTCGATAGGCCAGGTGGGTTCCGGCGGCGGCGACATTCCAGCGGGCCTGGATTATGATTTGTGGAGTGGGCCAGCTCCGATGCAGAAACCTTTGCGGCGTGAAAACCTTCACTACGATTGGCATTGGATTTATGACTATGGCAATGGTGATATGGGGAATCAGGGCATTCACCAGATGGATATTGCTCGCTGGTTTTTGGGCGAGAAAAAACTATCACCGAGAGTGATGTCAATTGGTGGTCGTCTGGGATACAAAGACGATGGGGAAACTCCGAATACGCAAATTGTCTATCATGACTATGAAGCGGCACCGCTGATTTTCGAAACGCGCGGCTTGCCGCATGACAAGGCGGCACAAGCGGGTGGTAAAGGCGGGTGGGGAAAGAACATGGATCATCCGGAGGAATTTCCGGATGAAAAGGGGGTGGGTATGGTGATCCAGTGTGAGGGTGGTCGGGTTTATTGTGGCCGAAGCAAGGTCAAGGTGACGGACAACAAGGGTAAGGAAATCACTAAAATCGAAGGGTCGACAGACGCCAACGGACATTTTGCCAATTTCATTGAGGCGGTACGCAGCCGCAAAATTTCAGACCTGCATGCGGATTGCGAAGAAACTCATATCTCAAGTGCACTCTGTCACACTGGGCTTATTTCGCATCAGCTTGGGCAGCAGGTTCACGATGAAGAAGTGCGTGAAGCGATCAAGAGTGACAATTTTCTCGCCGGACGTTATGCGGCGATGGAAGAACACCTGCGCCTCAATGAGGTGGACCTTTCCAAAGAGACGATCAGTTTGGGGCCGTGGCTGAAATTCAATCCGGATAGTGAGAAGTTTGAAGGCAACGAGGGAGATATTGATGCCAAGGCAAACAAGCTGGCGACGAGGGTATATCGTGCGCCTTACATTGTGCCGGAGGAGGTATGAAGCGAGTGTTCACTGTAGTGATCCTTGTTTGTGGTGGGTGCAGGACAAAAAGGGTTAAGCTGTTGGCCCTACGTGTTTCACCCTTACAGGGCGAGGGATGTTGATGGGGTTTTCCCAGCGCTGCGCACTGGGCTGTCTCATTGAGCACCGTTGGTGCAAGAGAGAGGAAAGTAAACTGTCCTGTAAGGACAAAATGAGATAGCCCAGTGCGCAGCGCTGGCATCAAATCGTTTTTATTGTCAGTCCTGAGTCGAAGCGTAGCGGAGACCGCCGAAGGCAACGGGCGAAATGATGTTGCTGTGTGGCTCCTAACTATAAAAAAATAGGCGCCGGCGCCTGTTCGCTACCACATGGAAAAGGCGCCGGGTTTGATCCGGTTGAGTTCGCACCAGTGCAGCACCATTTTACGGGTAAGAACAGAGGGCCGTCGGTTTCTCCAGGCTTTCACCTGGAGCAGTTCACGTTTTTGGCAATCCACTTCCAGAGTGACGTCACGATCGAGTTCGTCATTCTCCATTTTCCTGCTACGCAGACTGAAAATGGAGATCAGTCCACGGTGACACCATCCTCCGTATGAGGATACACAATGTTGCATGTCGTGTGCTTCCTCCTGTAATTCACGCTGTCTTTTGAGCTCGACCATTTGCCAGTGCCAGCCGCCTGAACATTTTTCGAAGGGTATGATATCCTGCATGGGCTCCCATTGGTCGGCGTGGAAATGAAGTAATTTTGTTCGTTCACTTGCCGAAAAAATATCGACATCTTTGCAATCACTTTGTCGGATGATGTTATGAAAAAACTTTTCAGAAGATCGAAGCAAGGCATCAATCGTGCGTCCGCGGAGTCGAACAGATTTGGTTCCGTAAAGTTCACAATGAGCCCATAAATAATCTATGATTATATCCATTTGCTTGAGAGATCGATTACTGGATGCGAACATCGCGAGAAATGGAAGCCAGACGGCATCATGTGAAAAGTTCAGGCCGATTCGAGTGCCCAGGATATGAGCCGCCGTTATTTCATCGTGCGATATCGACATTACTTGCCCGTAGCGCACGGCTTCACGCATCGAAAGATGATCTGGAGCAGCTAGAAAGGCACTAGAGGCCTGGCGCGACAGTTGCGGAACCCATTCGGGGAAGTGGCGGATATTGCCACCTTGGGCAAGATGGCAATACCAGGCACGTTCGATATGACGCAGGGGGCCGTTGATAAACCAGGCTCCGTCGCAAAAAGAAGGCAGATCATAACGATTCAATAAATGATGAATCAGGGACATCAGCAGCGCGCGTGGCTGTAGTTGCCCATTCGGCTGCCAGGTGTCGGGATCACGAATCCAGCAGTCTCGATATTCAGCCAGACGCACTAATACGGGCACCACATTCAAAGTCTTGTGATCTACCTGGGTGAACAAGGTTGTTTTTGACTCCACCAATGGCAGGAGTTGCAAGCAGGGTTCCTGCAGACGTCGAGTCCATAGGTTTTCCTGCCGAAACATTCTTGCTAGAATTCGTGTGTGCTGTCGTAGATAAGGGTTGCCGATCCAGGCTCCTGACCACGAGTTGCCCACTAGTATAGCGTGGGTAATCGAGCGGAACACTGCCTTCGGCGGAAGGATAGTATTCATTGCTAAAATAGTTAAATTTCCTGAAAGACCCTTCGAATACAAAGTGCCCACCATAAGGAACGAACACAATACTAGCCGACAGGGTAATGAAGGGCATAGCTGCCCAAGGCAAAAGCGAGCCGGAAAGTGTGGCTCACAGAATGCGGAGAAGGATCAGGAAAACTGTTCTGCAAAGATCATGTCAAGACGATGTCAGAAAAGGAAAGAAATGTCAAATGCGGAGAGCTCGTAGGATAGACGTTTTTCCTACTCCTCAATCTTCCGGGCTTATCTCATGTACGATGGTTTTATGATAACCCGGGGGGCGACAATAAACCACTTTGGTCACCTGGGTGCGGATGATGGCAAATTTATTCGAATCGTCATCGCTGCTGTAGAGTTGGTAGTAGGCTTTCGATTTGCCAGGCATTGCGTCCCAATAGCTTTGAGCGGCTTCTTCCGCAACGATCTCAGTTGGGCCAGAAAGATAAACCATCGTCTCCAGAGTAGGGGAGGCGTACATCCATTCTGCATGTGGGTTGACTCGTAAATTTACGATTTTTTGGGTGTTCGGCGCAGTGATGGTAATCACCTCATTCATATCTCCGTTTACCATCACCGTCATCCACGCCGCGTGTGGCATTCCCTTGTCATCAGCGGTCGACATAATCACGTTGCGTGTCACCCTGACCAGATCACTGGCGGCCCTCCAAAGTTTGCCTTCTTTACTCATTATCGAAATAGTTTTCTATGCGAAATGGCATCCCATTAAGAATTGCCATGCACTCTGGTAATAAAAAACAAACGGTTGTGCAAGGTTCATTTACCATATCCTTTGGAGAAATGTTTGATTGAGCCCGGGCCGTTACACCTTAAGTTTGTGCTAGGTAGAAAGCGGCAAACCATGAGAGTGAAAATCGTAAGAGATAAATTAATCGGATGTATTGGTTTGTTCGCAGGCATATTGCTGACGGATATGGGTTCAAACCTGCGCGCTGAGGAGCACAATCTGACAGGGCATTGGAAGCTCCAGGGGGATGCGCTGGATAGCTCGGCGAGCAACAATAAATCGCTCAATTATGGGGTTGATGTCAAAGCGGCGGGACCTAAAGGGCAAAAAAATGGAGCGGCGTACTTTGAGGGCACCAAGAGCTATATCGAAATCAAGCACAGCCAATCTCTGGAGCCCGGCACTGGTGATTTCACTATTTCCTTGTGGATTCACACGGAGGAAAAAATGGATGACAATCTAGGCGACTTGATCACCAAGTATGATCCGGAAACGCGCAAGGGGTTTAATCTTAGCTTGGTAAATCACGCGGGAGTTACTGGCAGTCAAGCGAACTACCGCAATCTGCAATTTGGCATCGATGATGGCAAGCAGTCAGCCGAATGGCATGACGAGGGGCGTCCGGGAAAATCGATATTTGTTCATAGCATGGCGGTTCATGAAGGGGATCTTTATGTGGGGACGGTCGAAGGGCGAACCAATACGGACCAGGGGCATGTTTACCGCTACAAAGAGAGCAGTGAGTGGGAGGACCTCGGCGCACCGTGGAAAAGCAATGGGGTGACATCGATGGCATCCTTCAATGGGAAACTGTATGTCGGGGTATCGCGGGTGTTGCTCCATTATTCGGGGCTGAAGCCAACACTGTCCCATCATATCGGCGGTAAGGTTTTCCGACTGGATGATGGCAAGTGGACTGATCTAGGTCAGCTGTTAGGTCTTGATGGGGTTAATGGCCTGGTCAATTTCAAAGGTGAACTTTACGCGACAGGGTTTTATCAGCCGGGTTTTTTCCGCTATGCAGGCGGCAAAAAATGGCAAGCCATGGGCAGTCCTGAGGGTTTACGGACAGAAGCATTGGCGGTTCACAATGGTTCTATCTATGCTACAACCTATGACGAAGGTTCGGTTTTTCGTTTTGACGGCAAGGACTGGCATCGAACAGGTTCACTAGGCACGGCGAGTCGCACGCAGGCGTATTGGGACGGCAAGAAATGGGTGCCCACCGGTTTGAAAGGTGAGCAGACCGGCACACAGGTTTACAGTTTGGGGCTTCATCAGGGCAAGCTTGTAGCTGGAACGTGGCCGGAGGGCAAAGTGTACCGTTACGACGGAGGGAAAAACTGGCAATCAACCGGGAGGCTGGGTGAAGAGCAGGAGATCATGGGGTCCAATCACTACAACGGCAAATTGTATGCTGGCTCGTTACCGCTGGCCGAGATTTTTCGTTATGATGGCGATGAACAGTGGAAGTCGGTGGGGCGAGTCGATTTCACCAAAGACGTTATTTTTCGCCGCGCTTTTTCGATGGCAGTATTCAAGGGTCGATTGTTCTCCGGCACTTTCCCGTCAGGGCATGTGCGTTCCTTTGAAGCGGGTAAATGTGTCACTTATGATAGTGAGCTGGAAAGCGGTTGGCGGCATATCACAGCGGTGAAAGAAGCGAGCCGATTGAAACTTTATATCGACGGCAAGCAGGTGGCGGTATCGGATGAATTTGATGCGAAGGATTTTGATGTGACGAATGACAGCCCCTTGCTGATTGGGTTTGGGCAGTACGATTACTTTAAGGGGAGGATGAGAGACGTGCGTCTCTACAAACGAGCACTTTCAGCCCAAGAAGTGGCTACAAATGCAGGATCTTAGACCTAAAGGGGTGGTTTGGTATGCCGTGTACCACCTCAACGTCCTGTCTTTTAAAAGCCGTTCTGCGAAGGGAACCGTTGAGCAGGAAATCATTGATTTTGATAAGGTTGCAGGCAACTACACCGCTTCTAAAGCGGAGGTTCATGCCGCTCTAAAGGAGTTGGAACATTCTCTGGTCAGTGTCAGTCGCAGCACCATTGATGGTCGCGAAGTGATTCGACGCAATACCACCAAGAAGGAATGGAAAAAATTGCTTAAGTCGCTGAAGAAGTGATCGAAGGGTCACTTTTGTCGCCTTCGGGAGCTTGCTTTTCAGGAAGGCTTGCTTTTGGGGTCGCAGGCTCAGGGGCAGTAGTCGACTTGGTATCGTCCGCCTTGATCTCAGTAGCGGCTTTCTTTTTAGCCGGGCGTTTTTTCTTCGACCGTTTGGACGGTTTGCGTTTGCGCTTGTCGGCACTTACCGCAGTGCCGGGAAGCAGTTCCGAATTTGGAAATTCGATCAGATAACCTTCAGCCAGGAGCCAGCGCAAGTCTGAGAGCAGAGCGAGTTCTGGTTTAGACGGCTCAGCTGGAGCTTCTGTTTTTTCTTTGGCTGTGGGACCCGTTTCACCCAGCAAATGTTTGATCAAATCTCCGGCTAATGTGCCCGGTTTTTCGATGATGTGGTTCAGCATTACTACTAGACGATCAGTGAGCACGGTTTCTTTCGCCAATGCACGTGGTCGGGAGGCGGATACAAAAAGGGCCTTCTCTCCACGTTTGAAAAATTTCAATCCCTGATGCTCAAATTTTCGGCACAAAGTGCGCACCATAGGCAGTGGGAAACCCCGTTTTTGCCAATTGATCTCAGCGTTCATACGCTCGTTTAAGGCGGGTGATAATTCTGCTTTAGTTGCGGCACCTGGTAAGCGTGCTTCGCCGACTTCCTTGAAAAGTTGCCTGGCAAAATGTTCGCGAAAATGTCGGGTCAACTCGGCCATGCTGGTGATGGCCGTCTCGGCTTCCGGTTTTGTTTCAAGCGAAGGCGCGCTTTGATCTTCTTCACTCGCTTCTTCTGCGACGCCGGTATCGCTATCGGTCTGGGTTTCGCCTTCGGCTTTTTCCGCTTCAGATTCAGACTCCGTTTCAGATTTAGGGCTGTCAGGGCTGTCAGGGGATATAGTCACGATTTCATCAGGAATTACCTCTGTTGGTATTTCCCCATCTGTGGCAGGTGCAAGTTCATCCGTGTTGTTAGTTTCCGTATCAGGGGCTTCTTCAGTAGGTGCGTTGCTCCCGCTTGTTTCTGGAGTTATTTCAGCTGCTGTTTCTTCGCTGATTTTGACTTCAGGTTTAGCTGTCCGCACTCGATAATGTTTGGAAGTGGATTTTTGTTCTTTCCACTGTTCGATCGTTTCCTCGTCTCGACGCATTTCAATCCGGGACTTGAACCTTTCCAGTGGCATGTTGCCAAAGCGTTCGCGGTGCAGGCTGGCGATATTTTGCTGATACTCGTGGTGGTTGGGTGGTCCGAGGATGGTGCCGGACAAGCCACATACAGCGATGACAGAAAAATTACCTTTGGGAGCTTCGGTTTCCACGACTTCGACCTCGTAGAATTGTTCCAGCAACTTAGGAGTGTTTAGAAAATGAGCGACAGCTTCTTCGCGTGAGAGCCAAACCGAGCCGTCTGCTTTGCAGCGAAGCATTCGAAATGCGCCCGCCTGTTTGTCTTGGCTCGTTTTTTCCTTGGTAGATTTTCTATCCTCTGCCTTAGCGCGAAAAATTACTCGATAGCGATCCGACGAAGCCAGAACCATTTGCGCGACTTCGGCCATGGCATAGGCCCGATTGGTCGCGCGAATATGTTTTGTCAAAGCTTTGACGGCTTCCACGGTGGGTTCGACTACAAAATCAACCTGGGGGACAATGTCTTCCGCTCTAACGGGCTGACGGTTTTCCCTGCGTCCGTCATGAGATCCACGGTTTCGGTCGCGGTGATCACTTTTGCCTCTGCCTCCTCCACCCTGTTGTCGTCGATCATCGTTCCGGAAGCCGCCGCCGCGGTCATTTCTGTTGCGATTATGCTTACCTCTTTCATTGCCCTTAGATCGGTCAGCACTGTCATCACGCTCATATTTGGCAGAGGGAGAGGGTGGTGCGGGGTTCTCCAGACCAGACACCCAGGCGGGCATCAGGTCTTCGGCGGATAGGTCCAGTGATTCGGAGTCGCTCATAATTAAAAATTGTATTCGAAATCCAAGAGGTGACGAGGTTTTCGTGGTGCGAGCTGGAAGTTACCGATTTGAGCAAAGAAAACCAGAAAAAGCTTGTTGTGGAAATTATAAAATGTATAATTGATAAGTTGATTATTTCAAATTAGTTGCACCTAACAGAGACTTTCCGCTGTTTTCATTGCAAATAGAATTCCAAATATTGTGTCTTCGCTCACTGCTTTCACCCCACTTGAGAATCCAGCCCGCATCGGGTTAGTTGGAACAGGCTTTATGGCGCGTGGCATTGCGCATGTGGTTGAACGTTCGCCATACAAGCTATCACGAATGCTTACTCGGCGACCGGTTGAATCTGTTGAACGAATGCCGGCAGGTTGTATCATCACACAAAATATCGCCGAGTTGATCGAGCATGCCGATCTATTGATCGTGTGTTGTGGCGACCCGATTCACGTGACGGATGTGGTGGATCAGGCTGTGGAAGCGGGGCTTCCGATTGTAACGATGGATTCGGAGTTTCACGTTACAACAGGTTCCTGGTTTGTAGATAAAGGGCTCCTTACCGAAGCAGAGGGAGATCAGCCGGGGTGTCTGGCGGCCCTTCGGCGCGAAGCTCTGGCAATGGATTTCGAGCCATTGGTATACGGAAACATCAAGGGCTTTCTCAATCATGCGCCGAGTGAATCTGATATGGCTTACTGGTCGGGTAAACAGGGCTTGAGTATTGCTCAGACTACTTCTTTTACTGATGGGACAAAAGTGCAAATTGAGCAGGCATTTGTAGCCAATGCATTTGATGCTGATATTTACTGGCCGGGAATGCTGGGGCCGAGTTCGGATACGGTGGAAGGGGGATCACAGCTTCTTGCGGATGTCGCAAACACACGAAACGTTGAATCAGGAAATCATAAAGCGCTCAGTGACTACATTTTGACGACAGGGTGTCCGGGTATATTTATTGCCGCAAAACACAAGGACTACTGTCGGCCGTACCTTAACTATCTTAAAATGGGGGATGGTCCTTATTATACTTTAATCAAAAGCTTTCACCTATGCCACCTAGAGGTGTTGAAAACGGTCAGAGCTGTATTGGAACGCGGGGATGTGTTGATGAACAATTCTAGCAAACCTCGGGTCAGCGTGGCGACGCTTGCGAAGAGGGATTTATCAAAAAATCATTTTATCAAACATGGGATCGGGTCCTTTGATGTCAGGGGCGAAGCCATTGATATCGCTGATGCGGAGGATCACGTGCCGATAGGGCTGTTGATGAACGGACGTCTTAAGCAATCGGTGGAAAAGGGGCAGCGGATCACGATGGATGACATTGAGTTACCGGATACCTTGGCAAAAACTATCTGGCAGGAAATAGCCAAGGAGGCCACGCAAAGAGCTAGCGATGAGGCGCTTGCTAGCGAGGCGGGTTGATTCCCCTCGCAGCTTTTGGCTATTATTTTATAGCCCGCTGCGGTTTATTTGTTTTTGTGATGTGGAGGTTGAAAGCATCCATAAAAGCGTCGGCGATGTCCTTGGGAGCCGCGTGACCCATGGCAGGCTTTTGGATGATGCTTTTATCTCCTTTGAGCTGATTGTAAGCGGCGTAGACACTGGTGGGCGGGCAGGTTCGATCAATGAAACCGACACTCACTATAGCTTCCCCATGGTAACGTGCGGCAAAGTTCACCGCGTCGTAATAACGGGAAACTTCGGCAATGACCGAGTCAGGTTTGCCATCGGCCACGAAAGGAACCAATTTCGGCCATCCGGCGATGCGTTTTCGTAACATGCCAGTGTGATCACAGCCTGCTGGAACACCTGCCCCGATAAAGGTAACTCTGTCGTCAAGTCCGCCGGCCACCAGGGCTTGAAAGCCTCCCTGACTGTGACCAATCACCGCAAGAATCTTGCCGTCCCACTCGGGTTGCGCGCACAAAAAATCGAGGGCACGAATCATTCGTAAAAACATATTTTTGAAATAAACAGCATCACGATTTTCTCGTCCAAACAATGGGTAACCCTGCAAGCGCCCGTCCTTGCCCGTCAGTTTATCGTAATAGGCTTTGCTTTGACCGTTTGGTATACCGTGAGCGTTGATGTCCATGGACAAATAACCGGGGTAGCGCTTGATAAAAGAACTCCGCACACCCGCTCCCTGAACCCAGAGAATGATGGGCAGGCTTTTGGGTTTTGCTCCAACGGGCCGGGCAAAATAACCGGATACTGGCACATCATCGAGACAGGCGATCTGCACATCGAAAACCTCAATACCACCGATAGAAGCTTCTTCGTCTTTTTTCATCTGCGCATTGAGAGGCACAGCAGCCAGAAGTTGTTTTTGGGATTCCCAGAAAGCTTCAAAATCTACGGGCACTTCGCGGCTTGGGCTGATTTCTTCTGGCGAGACGGCTGCAGCTGCAAGGCCCGCTTTCACTTTGAATTTCAAGTCACGTTCACCGGGTTCAAATTTCACTTCGCATTGTAAAAACCCCGGACGGCTCAGCTTACCTTTTACCTCCAAAGTCTGTCCCGTGATGGCCAAAATGAAGTCTTCCGTTGTTTTGTAATGATCGTCACTGAGATAACAATGCACACTGCCCCAATCCAATGCTTGTCCTTTGCCATCTTTCACATCGATGCGGAAAGTTACGGTTTCGTCTTTTTTATAAACGGCATTTTCCCGGTCAGGTTTTACACTGATGACAATTTTGTCAGTATCTGCCGCTTGTAAAAATGTAAGCCGGGTAAGGGCCATCAAGAAAATGGCCGTGCGGATAGAGAACTTGATGTTATTCATGTATGTGTAAGTGGCTCGGGGGAGGTGTTTGTTCAACAATAGTATCCGTGTCTTTTTAGTCGATTCGAGCCTGATTGATGGCAAATTAGTTTCTCAAAATCCACTATGATGAAACAAAAGGAATTATCCAGCACCTTCGCCTTAATCCTGGCTGGCGGGAGTGGCACACGTTTCTGGCCACTGAGTCGAGAATTACGCCCAAAGCAGCTGTTGTCATTGTTTGGCGAAGGGCAAACGATGCTGGAGCAAACCGTCCATCGTTTGGACGGTCTGATTGCGCCGGAAAAAATTCTAATTCTGACCAACTGTGAGCAGGAAGAGGGGGTACGCGCAGTATTGGGTGGTCTTGTCCCCGCAGAGAATATTATCTCCGAACCGGAAAAACGTGACACTGCACCGGCGATTGCCTTGGCTGTGGGGTGGGTGTCGGCTAGAGATCCCGAAGCGACCTTGGTAGTGCTGCCCTCAGATCAACGGATTCGTGATCATGAGGGCTTTCATTTGACCATACGGCAGGCAGTCGAGGTATCGTGTCGTGAGCAAGGGATAGTGACCATAGGCATTAAGCCTACCTGGCCATGCACAGCCTACGGTTATCTTCAAAACGGCGAACAGGTGGCCGCTGCGGAAGGAGAGGATGAGCTTACCAATTCTGTTTGCTATGTGGAGAGCTTTCGGGAGAAGCCTAATGCAAAATTGGCAAAAGAATTTCTTGAGCAGGGTAATTTTTCCTGGAACGCCGGCATTTTTGTCTGGCAGGTTTCCACTGTAGTCCGTGAGTTGGAGCGCCATTGTCCCGAGTTGGCGGATTTTGTTGAAAAATTGCAAAACTCAGAAAATTTTTCCCAGACGGTGGATGACGAGTTTTCAAAACTGCCGAAACTTTCTATCGATTATGCATTGATGGAAAAAGCCGCCTGTGTGTTGAGTATAGCTGCGTCTTTTGATTGGGATGATCTCGGTGGTTGGTTGTCTGCGGCAAAGTATCTGGAAACCGATGCGCAAGGAAATGCATGCAATACGCGTTTGACCTCGGTTGATTCCAACAACAACGTGGTGTATGCGGATGACGAGGTGCATGTAGCGCTACTTGGGGTGAACGATTTTGTTGTGGTGCAAACATCCGATGCTATTTTAGTAGCATCCCGGGATGCAATGGACGGAATGAAAACTCTGGTGGACGAAGTTCCAGACGAGGTAAAGTAGAAAAGAGACAGAATAGAAATGGCAAAGGATAAAATATTTCGAGCAATAGGAATCGATTACGGAACGGTTCGTATCGGTGTTGCTGTAAGTGATGACCTGGGGATGTTGGCACACCCGTTTGAAACGGTGGCCGGCGAAAAAGTGACAGAAGCGATTGCCCGCTTGGCAGAGATCGTCAAATTACGTAAGGCCGAGGTGGTGGTATTGGGATTGCCCCTGAACATGGACGGCAGTGAAGGGCCGGCGGTCAAAAAAGTTCGCAGTTTTCAGAAAAAATTGCGGAAGGCATTGCCGGATACAGTGACGATTGTTGAGGAAGATGAAAGGCTGACGACAGTCACAGCGTCGGATAAATTAAGTGAAGCGGGTCAGTCTGATAAAGAGCAACGCGACATCATTGACCAGGCGGCAGCGGTGGAAATTTTGCAAACTTATTTGGATTACCGGGAACCATCGGAAGATGAGATGGATGAAGACAACGATATGAGTGAGGGCAGGTCCTCGTTCAATGACGATCTCGACATTTTCTACGATGACGAGACCTATGGCTGATACGGATGAGAATCGGCGACGATTCCTTCTGACTCTGGCCTATGATGGACGCTTGCTTGAAGGATGGCAAAGTCAGGCAGGTGGCAACACCGTGCAGGACAGCCTTCTGCGGGCTTTGCAAAAGGTCTGCGCAGAGATTGTTGGCGTTCATGGAGCAGGGCGCACCGACGCAGGTGTCAGCGCTATAGGGCAAAGGGCGCATTTCGATGCGCCAGCCGACACGAGCCTGAATTGTGATAACTGGCTGCAGGCGTCGAACGCCAATTTGCCACCGCAGATTCGAGTGGTGAAATGCGAAGCCGTGGATCAGGAGTTTCATGCTCGTTTTGATGCGCTTGAAAAAACCTATCGCTATCGCATATACCTCGGCCCGGTTTTACCTCCTCTCGAAGTGGGCCTGGCCTGGCATGTAAAGAGCGGCCTGGATCGTGTGCGGTTAAAGGCGGCTGCGAATTTGTTTGTAGGTCGACATGATTTCCGTGCTTTTTCAGCTAACCGTGGTGATGGTCGAGATGAAACACGGAATGCAGTAAGAAACATTCATTCCGTGGAGCTTGTTGAGAGTGAAGACCAGCCGATAATAGATTTACGGTTTATTGGAGAAGGTTTTCTTTATAAAATGGTGAGATTTTTAGCCGGGACGGCGGTCAGATGTGCGCAGGACAAATTGTCGAACCGTGAAATAGAGCGGTTATTGGCCGGTGTGGAGTTTTCGGAAAAAGCCCCGTTTTGTGCCCCTGCGGACGGATTACTGCTGGAGGAGGTTGTTTATCCGGGTAACAAATCAAGCATGTCTTCGTCATCATCCGCTTGATGAGCGAAGCTTTCTTCGTTGCCTTCGAATTGTTTTAAAATCTGGAGTTCCTGCA
>JAADHD010000385.1 GCA_013152075.1 Verrucomicrobiota bacterium
TGGTGATCTGTTTGATCTTATTAACGTCTGTGATGATTTTTGCACTCTCCAACACTTTCTTGAAGGCCGGCATAGCCATGCCCGCAAGAAGCGCGATAATGGTAATCACCACTAACAATTCGATCAGGGTAAAGCCCTGATTCTTTCTTTTTACTTTCATTGTTTTTTTAGGTTTAGTCTGTTTTTAATGACGCAGTTATTATTTTATATTTGTGGCCTTTCGGCCTATGACTGCAGGTTGGATCCACCTCCTGTTCCGATCACTCAACCGGCTCGGAATAGCTTCTCCATTGGAATTTTTGCAAATCCAGCAAAATAGAGCAAGAAAATTGCGCAATTTATTGATTTTAAGCCACTTCTGTAACAAGGGTCAGGAAATCGCTCGGGCGGCAATATCAGCGTTTTTTCCTGAAATAGACGGCCGCCAAAGGAGGCAGCTCTATCGACAAAGAATGGCTGTGCCCATTACAGGGAATCGCCTCGCTTGTCACCCCGCCGGAACTTCCCACATTAGTCCCCCCATAACGCTCGGCATCACTGTTTAGAATTTCTTCGTAATGCCCCTCGCCACTCGGCAGACCCACTCGAAAACCCGGCCGCGGCACTGGTGTCGCGTTCACAAGCACCACAATTTCGCTGCCATCATCACTTTTGCGAACGAAACTGAATCCACTGTTTTTACTATCGTTATGATCAATCCACTCAAAGCCGCTCGAATCATGATCTTTTTCATGCAGGGCCGTTTCGGTTTTATAGAGACGGTTCAAATCTTCCAGCAAATTCCTCACCCCGGCGTGCTCAGGCTGGTCCAGTAAGTGCCAATCGAGGCTCTTATTGTAATTCCACTCCGTAGGCGGCGCAATCTCGGCTCCCTGGAACAACAATTTTTTACCCGGATGAGCAAACATCCATGCATAAAATAATCGTAAATTGGCAAACTGCTGCCAACGATCTCCTGGCATTTTCTCTAGTAGGGATTTTTTCCCGTGCACCACTTCATCATGACTCAGAACGAGAAAAAAGTTTTCATCGTAGGCATAGATCATCGAAAATGTGGCTTCTCCGTGATGATGTTTGCGGTGAACCGGCTCACGCTCCATGTACTGCAAGTGGTCGTGCATCCAGCCCATGTTCCATTTGAAACCAAAACCAAGCCCCCCCTGATCCACTGGACGAGATACACCCGGAAAAGCGGTGGACTCTTCCGCGATCGTCATAATGCCCGGGAAGCGCTCGTAACAAGCAACATTCAACTCCTTCAAAAACGCGATCGCTTCAAGATTTTCCCGACCGCCGTGCTCGTTTGGAAGCCACTGCCCCTCTTCACGCGAATAGTCGAGATACAACATCGAGGCCACCGCATCGACTCTCAAACCATCAATGTGATACTGATCCAGCCAAAACAGGGCATTCGAAGTCAAAAAATTACGAACCTCCTGCCGTCCAAAATTAAAAATCAGCGTACCCCAATCCATGTGCTCTCCCTGACGCGGATCAGCGTGTTCATACAAAGCCGTTCCATCAAATTGCGCCAGACCGTGAGGGTCTTTCGGGAAATGCGCCGGCACCCAATCCAGGATCACTCCAATGCCGCGCTCGTGACATCGATTGATGAAAAATCGAAAGTCATCCGGCGATCCAAAACGGCTTGTCGGAGCAAAAAAGCCGCAAATTTGATATCCCCATGAACCATCAAAAGGGAATTCGGCGACAGGCATCAATTCGATATGAGTAAAGCCCAAAGCTACCACATGATCCACCAAGCGGTCCGCCAGCTCACGGTAAGTTAAAAAACGGTCTCCCTCCTCAGGCACCCGGGCCCAGGAACCCAGATGCACCTCGTAAACGCTGACCGGAGCATTGTAGAGATTTTTTTCCGCCCGCTGCTTCATCCAGTCAGCATCGTCCCAGGCAAAGCTTTCGAGATCACAAGTGATCGACGCGGTTTCCGGACCATGCTGGGAATAAAACGCAAAGGGGTCACTCTTGTTAAAAAGTGAACCGTCTGCGCCCACCAGTTCAAACTTATAATGCGTGCCAAATCCCACCGCCGGCACAAACAATTCCCAAACTCCCAATTCCAAACGCTTACGCATCACATGAACACGACCATCCCATGCATTGAAATCCCCCACCACACTGACTCTTCTCGCGTTGGGTGCCCAAACGGCAAACATCATGCCCTCAACTCCGTCAATCGTGCGCTGGTGAGCCCCAAATACGTCATACAACTGAAGGTGTCTGCCTTCTCCCAAAAAATGCAAATCCTGCTCGCCGAGTAATGTTCCAAATGCATACGGATCCGCCACCGGTCCCTCTTCATCTCCGGCAACCGTTTTCCATTGCAGTTGATAAGAAAATTTTCCTTTGGCTTCCGGTATCGCCAGCTCAAAAAAACCGGCCGGGTGAACTCTTGTCATTTCGTATTCCTGAGCAGAAGACGATGACTTCCCATCGCTCAACAAGGTCATACGCTGGGCTCCCGGACGCCAAACCCGAACCACCTGGCCCACTCCGTCCGCGTCGGCATGCATCCCCAGGATCGCAAAGGGATCCGGATGATCCGCACAGACGAATTTTTCAATATCCTCGGCGTTTGTCAGCTTCGGAACCGACTTTTTGTTATTACCAGCTTTAGCTTTTTTCATATGGCTCGGCCACTTATTTAACGGCCACTCTAGCTACAAAAGGGCAATTGAACAGGACGAACCCCCTCGATCGAATATTTTTCCCCAAATCAGTCCAATATTTGCGCATTCTTGGTTATTTCAGTGACTAACAGGCCCAAACCTGAAATTGAGTTGTTAAAATTTTCTCCAAGCCTCATATTACCTTAACCATGAAGAATATAGCAATCCGGACTCTATTCGCGTTTTTGACCATTCTCGGTCTTACTCTTTTTTTACCCGGGGGACCAGCTAACGCTGCCAACCCTCCGGCTGCAGCCCCTCGGAAAAACATGGTCCAGGTTGATCTACCCTTGGGCCACGCCAATGCCACGCAACTGAAAGCCCTGCTACCGGACCTGCTCTCAAAAGACGCGCGCTACATCATACTCAACAGTAAACGCATCGTGCGCATCACTGACTATCCCGATAATATTGAAGCCTTGCGCGGTTTCCTCAAGGCCATGGATGTGGCCCCGACCAATGTCCGAATCGAAATCACTCATCGCTCCATGAATCAGGGACAAAGCAACAGTGCTCGTCTCGGCGGACAAGTCATCACCCCTTTTAACAACCGCACCTTCATCAATGGACAAGCCGGAAACACCCCGGGAGTCATCCGTCGTGTCACTACTCCCGGTACCAACAACCGGCTGCCGATACGGACCACCAATCAAGGGAGAATTATTTTGCCCAACAGAGGCAGTGTCAATGTGGATTTGCTCAAGCAAAGAGGAACATCGGACAGACTCGATAGAATGTTCACCCTAGTCAGAAGCGGCAAAGAAAGCGTAATAGAAGTCGTCAGGGATGTTCCCATGGTCGATTTTTTTACCCGCTATATAGTTGGCAACGTTGCCAATTTTAATGTCCGGGGACCCGGCACCATCAACGGCCAATTTGTCGCTGGCGGCACTTTTGAATTGCCTGAGTTTCGCTGGGAAAAAGTCGGCTCCCAGCTCGTCGTTCGCCCCATTGTCCAGGGCAATCTCATCACTATCGAAATCACTCCTCGCTTCGCGGCTGTTGTCATCGCCAATCCCCAAAAACTGACGGAACGCCGCCTGAACGATTTTCTCACCGGAGAAGATCAATACGTCACCCTAACTTCCATGAAAACCACCGTTACGGTGCAAAGCGGCCAGGCCATCACCATCGGCAGCTTTCCCGCCGCCACCGCGGAGTTCAACCGCTACTTCCGCGGCGGAAGCCTCAGCTCCGGTTCCGGCGGCGGCTCGATCACCCTGAAGGCGACGATCCAGTAAACAAGGAGAGGCACTTTCCAAGTGCCTGCCCACAAAAAACGGTCCCGCGCCTGCGCATACGCGTCAGGCTAAGGAAGTAAAGCAAGCAAAACCTTCCCAGGCCCCTCTTTTCGGGTGTAAGACAAAATAGTTAAGCTGCTGGTTATTGAAAGCCCCCTTATCACACACCAACCTCATTCCGCCCTTTCAGGGCTGGCAATAAAAACAATACAATCCCAGCGCTTCGCACTGGGCTATCTCATTTTGTCCTTACAGGACAGTTTACCTTCCCTTCTCTTGCACCAACGGTGCTTAATGAGACAGCCCAGTGCGAAGCGCTGGGTAAAAAAACAAATCTTCCAGCCCTGAGCCGGAGCGTAGTGGAGACAGCCGGAGGCAACGGGCGAAACTCATAATGCCAGCAGCTTAACTATTTTGTCTTGCACCTCCTCTTTTCCCGCAAAAACCTGAATTCATTACCCCTGGGGTGCGACAATCAAATGTCCGGCCGGACATTTGA
>JAADHD010000393.1 GCA_013152075.1 Verrucomicrobiota bacterium
CAAGGGCTCGCTGGACTATGAAGATGTGCATGCGGCCTTGCTCAGGCAAGTAAAAACTAAAAAGACCGAACTGCTGTTTCTGGTGCTGATCCTGCGCATGCTGAAAAAAGGTGGGCGCGGCGCGGTGATTGTGCCCGATGGTGTGCTGTTTGGCTCGTCACAGGCGCATAAGGCCTTACGGCAGACGCTTGTTGACGACCACCAGCTTGAGGCGATGATTTCCTTGCCCAGTGGTGTGTTCAAACCCTATGCGGGTGTCTCCACCGGCATCCTTATCTTCACTAAGGGCGGGCGCACCGACGAGGTGTTTTTCTATGACGTACAGACTGATGGCTTTTCGCTGGACGACAAACGCGACCCGGTAGATGCTAACGATCTGCCCGATTGCCTTTCCCGCTGGCAGGCGCGCGATCCTAAAAAGGACACCGATCGCAAGGAAAAGGCCTTTTTTGTCCCCGTCGATGATATTCGCAAAAGCAATTACGACCTTAGCTTAAGCCGCTACAAGGAAGTGATCTATGAAGAGGAGGAATACGACCCGCCCAAAGAAATCCTCATCCGAATGAAAGATCTCAATGACGACATCGCCAAGGATATTGCGGAACTTAAAGGGATGTTGGGATGAATACCACGACACCTTTAGGGCAAGTGGTTGATGTTTCGGCTGGACAACCTGCTCCCAAACCTAACGAATTTTCAGAGGAAGGTTACCCCTTCATCCGTGCCGGTAGCCTGCAATCATTGTTGAATGGTGGTTCTGAACAAGACTGCGAAAAAATCGATCAAGAAACAGCAGAAAAAAAACGCTTTCGCCTGTACCCAAAAGATACGATCCTATTTGCCAAAAGCGGAATGTCGGCAAAGATTGGGCGCGTTTACCGTCTTGATGAACCATCTTTTGTTGTCAGCCATCTTGCTGCTTTAACACCAACGGGAAAATACGATCCAAATTTTTTGACCTACTGGCTTCGCAAGAATTCCCCTTCCAAACTGATTAAAGACGATGCCTATCCCTCAATACGGATTCCAGATATCGCCAACCTTAAAGTTCCCGATCTGGAACTGGACGAACAACGCTGGATTGCGGCAATTCTGGACAAGGCAGATACGATCCGCCGCAAGCGTGAGCAGGCCCTTGCCCTCGCCGACGACTTCCTCCGCTCCCTCTTCCTCGATATGTTCGGCGATCCTTTGACCAATCCGAAGAAGTTTCCTGTTGGAACAATTCGTGATCTAGTTTCTGAAGTCTGTTACGGAACTTCGCAAAGAGCATCTGTGGATGAGGGGGAGTTGCCGATCCTACGTATGGGAAATATTACGTACGAAGGCGATTGGAAACTGACCGATCTGAAATATATCAATATTCCTGACAAGGATCGTGACAAATACACCGTTCACAAAGATGATATTCTATTCAATAGAACCAATAGTAAAGAATTGGTTGGAAAAACAGCAGTGTTTGATCGTGATGATGAATTTGCGTTCGCAGGGTATCTGGTGCGAGCCAGAGTGAATAATCTCGCTGATCCCTATTATATTTCCGCATACATGAATTCTAGTCATGGAAAATTGACTCTCCAATCAATGTGTAAAAGTATCGTTGGTATGGCGAACATAAATGCACAAGAATTCCAGAATATAAAAATTTGCATTCCACCAATAGGACTACAGAGAGATTACAGGCGGTTTGTTGATAGCGTTGCTCAAAAAAAAGAGGTCCTCGATAATGCTCTGTCTGATGCAAAAATATTATTTACATCCCTCTCGCAACGCGCTTTCCGAGGGGAGCTTTAGCCATGAGTGACCTCAAACTGTTCCGCCTTACCCAGCAAAACACTACTGAAGTCCATGGCACATCCATGCCGCTGGAAAAATTATTGCAAAATTTGATTGAGCAAAATCTTGACTGTTTTCTCGGCGTTCGTTTTTTGGCATCAGAATTTTCCACCGGACACGAGCATGGTGGCCGCATGGATACGCTGGGTATTGATGAAAACCATTGCCCTGTTATCATCGAATATAAGCGCTCTTCCAACAGTAATGTTATCAATCAGGGCCTATTCTATCTCGACTGGCTGGTTACTCATCGCGGTGATTTTGAAATGCTGGTGCTGAAGTCCCTTGGCGAAGAAGCCGCCAAGTCTGTTGAATGGTCTGCACCGCGCCTGATTTGTATTGCCGGGGATTTTTCGCGTTATGACGAACACGCGATTAAGCAGATGAACCACAATATCGAGCTAATCCGCTATGTGAAGTTCGATGATGATTTGCTGTTGCTCGAACAAGTCAACGCAGTTAGCGCCCCTATCAATGGCTCACCTGCTACAAACACGGCTCAGAAAATCAAATACACCACGGTCAGCCAGTCTCTTGAAAAGGCCGATACCGATCTGACGAACCTGTTTGATACATTGCGCGAGTATCTTGAAAGCCTTGGCGATGATGTCCAGTTCAAACCGCTACAGTTTTATTTTGCTTTCAAACGCATCAAGAACTTTGCCTGTGTCGAAGTCAAAACCCAAAATCGTAACCTGATCGCTCACGTCAAAATCAACCCTGACAGCATAGAGCTGAAAGAAGGATTCACCCGCGATGTCCGCCAAGTTGGCCATTATGGTACCGGCGACCTGGAAATCACCATCCGCAATCAGGCTGATTTTGAAAAAGCCAAACCTCTGTTTGAACGCAGCTATGAGAATGCGTGAGATGACGCCATGCGATTAATACGAATAGAAATTGAAAACTTCAAGGGTATCGGCAAGCGCCAGGTGATTGACCTCAAGCCAATCACCCTCCTGTTCGGCCCCAACAGCGCAGGCAAAAGCACCATCCTGCAAGCCTTGCATTATCTGCGCGAAATTTTGGAGCGCGGCAATGTCGACCCCGATGTAACTATCGCCGGAGGCCTGATGGACCTCGGCGGCTTTGCCACGCTGGTGCACAATCACGAACTTGACCGCGCCATCCACCTGAAGCTGGTAATCGACCTTTCCGACGAACAGGGCGCGGAAGAATTACCGCTCAATGCTGGTCTGTCCTTTGGTGAGCCGGAATTTGCCGTTCTGCCGATCCGCTACCTGGTCGGCGAAAGTGCAGAATATCAGGATTACGCCATCGTTCAGGAAATTGGCCTCGAAGTCGAAATTCGCTGGAGCGAGCGAACACGCACGCCCTATGTTTCAAGCCTTTCCATCGAAATTAATAGCGAGCAATTCGCCACCATCAAATCCCCACCGCAAAAGGGCCGTGCACAACTTACTGACTTTAGCTTTGCTCACCCCCTGGTTCAGATGGCCATTCATCCAGATGACATACTCAAAATTGAAGCGGGAGAGGGTGATATTCCTGACGAGGAGGGTGATCCTTTTTCAACACCATTTGGTTTGGAAATCTGGGAACTCTCGCGCGAGATGTCCGCTGATTCTTCAAAAAAATTTGATGGTGAATTCCGTATTGCCGTTGAGACACAATCCGGCGCACTGCCCGATATAGATCGTCCGATTCCTCTTGACCTTGTTGAAACGGACATTAATCAAATTCGCCAGAAATATGCCTCCGGCACAACAGCTATGCGTTTGAGTAGGAAGGATGAGGCACAGGCAACTGAAGAATTTGAGCAAGAGAAACACCGGCGTTCAGGACTTGTCTCATTGCTTTCTGAAATGGTGTTGGGTCCTGCCCGAATTGTTCGCAACCTACTGGCTGAAACAACTTACATTGGCCCGCTGCGTGAAATCCCATCACGTAGCTATCGCCCTCAAGCAAGTCCAGATGAAGCGCGCTGGTCACGCGGCTTCGCCGCGTGGGACTTGCTCTACAGGGATGAAAAGGGAAAACTTCTTGAGACCGTCAACAACTGGCTTTCCAGCGAAGAGCGTTTGAAAACCGGCTACAGCTTGGAGAGAATAGAATTCAAGGAAATCCCTGTTCCCAGCCGGTTTGCAGGAATTTTTGGACGAGGTATAAACGAGGACGATCTTGGCGAGCTTCAGGAATTGTTTGAAAGTCTAAAAACAAGAACCGAAATCGCTCTGAGGGATTCTGACCGGGGCATACTCGTGGCACCTGGTGATGTCGGCGTTGGTGTGTCGCAAATGGTGCCGGTAGTGGTTGCCTGTCTACGCACTCAAGACGGAATCCTTGTCATGGAGCAGCCGGAACTACATGTGCATCCTGCCATTCAGGTCGGCATGGGCGATCTGTTCATTAATGCTGTACAGCCCGATGAAAGTCGGGTCACATCTGGCAAAACCCTGCTGGTTGAAACCCACAGCGAACATATAATCTTGCGCCTTCTGCGCCGTATCCGCGAAAAAACCGAAAATGAATTGCCACCCGGCGTTCTAGGACTTGAGCCTGACGGCTTATCGGTTGTTTATGTGGAAACAGGGGAAAGCGGCGTTAAATTCAGACC
>JAADHD010000047.1 GCA_013152075.1 Verrucomicrobiota bacterium
TGCGGCAGTGGATATTGGAAGGCGCTGAATGGGGTAAACATTGGGCTTTCGATAAACCGCAGCGACCTGTTGTGCCGGAGTTAAGCAAGCATCCCATTGACGCTTTCATCCAGCAAAAATTAAAATCTGAAGGTTTAAAACCTTCGCCTCCCGCTCAGGCGCACACGCAATTACGCCGCCTTTCTTTTGATCTTACCGGATTGCCTCCAAGTCCCGCTCAAGTCGCTGATTTTGCCACTAACCCCAGCTCGAAAAATTGGGAGGATAGGGTCAATCAATTGCTGCAGTCTCCGCATCACGGAGAACGGCTCACCATGTGGTGGCTGGATGCGGCGCGTTATTCCGATACCGATGGTTTTCAATCTGACGCTAAGCGCAGCAATTGGCCGTGGCGTGACTGGGTGTTACAAGCCTTCAACAACAACATGCCATTTGATCAATTTACCCTTGAGCAATTTGCCGGTGATTTGCTTCCGGATGCCACACCCGAGCAAATTCTCGCGACCTGTTTTCACCGTAATCACATGACGAATGGGGAGGGCGGGCGTGATCCCGAAGAGTCTCGCATCGACTATGTCATCGACCGGGTCAATACCACGGGCACCGTCTGGTTAGGCCTCACTCTTGGTTGCACACAATGCCATTCTCATAAATTTGATCCCGTTGCGCATAAGGACTACTACAGTTTGTTTGCTTTTTTTAACAGCATTGATGAAAACGGTAGCGCGGGCAAAGGAGCCAAGCCTTATCTCAAATACAGATCGCCATTCGCTCAACGCGCTGTAGTGGAAATGGCTGCCCATGTCGCTACACGCAAAACGCTGGAAGCTGCGGCGCGGAAAAAATCAGTTGAGCAGTTTGCCCCTTGGTTAAAAAACAAGCGGGCTAAGTTGCCTGAAAACTACCGCGCTTGGCATTCATTAAATCCTCAATCCGTCACTTCGGTAGAAGGTAGCGCCTTTCAAAATGAAAGAGAGAACATCATTCAAACATCAGGGCCAAAACCCAAACAAGATGATTATTCTGTCATCGCCTCTGCGCCTAAATTAATCGATCGCATCTCTGGGTGGAAACTCGAAGTTTTCCCACACGCTACCCACACTGATGGAAAACTCGCGCGTGGAGAAAGCGGAGAATTCATCCTGACCAACGTGAAGTTGCTGGTGCAAAAAAAAGGAGTGTCGCAGGTTCGTGAGATTGATATCAAGGGGGCCTTTGCAGATTTTGAACCCGAGAATAAAAACGGAAAAAGAAAATACGGCAAGGTCAAAGACACGCTAGATGACGATCCGCGCAATGGATGGACTACAGCGTCGGGCGACTCTAAACAAGCTCACCAGGCTGTCTTTGAGTTAGACGAGCCTCTCATTCTCGACCCTGATGAGCAGATGATTTTTGTTCTACTGCATCGTTCTACCGGAGGGAATGCCAATATCGGACGTTTTCGTATTTCAGTGAGTGATCAGAGTGGTGAAACCGTAAAGAGTTTGCAAACAGCTCCACTCGAAGAACTCGCGGCGAGTCATCTCGCAGATATGGAAAAAATTCCGGTTAAATTACGCGAACGCCTGCTGGCTCAGTTTTTGCTCGATGACCCTGTTTATCAAAAAACTCTAAATGAATTAAAAGTTGCGCAGAGTCAACTAGCGGAAGTTCAAAAGAGAAACAAGGAACTTTCGGTTATGGTGTTGGGAGAACGCAAAGAAAAACGTGATAGTCATGTGCTCGTTCGAGGAGTGTGGGACGCTAAGGGGGAAAAGGTGAATCCGGGAATTTTGCCGGCCATTTTGCCGCTGACTAAAAATACAGACCTCACTCGTGTGGATCTTGCCAAATGGCTCACTTCGCCCGACAACCCCTTAACTGCACGAGTGATCAGTAATCACCTCTGGCAACTGATGTTCGGCTCGGGACTGGTACGTTCTCCCGATGATTTTGGGCATCAGGGGAAGATGCCAACTCATCCCGACCTGTTGGATTGGTTGGCGGTGGAACTGGTGGAGAGCGGCTGGAATTTGCGACATATTCTGCGTCTTATTGCCACCAGTGATACTTACCGCCAAAGCAGTCGTATCGATTCCGAGCGACTCGAACGGGATCCTCAGAATTTGCTGTTAGCCCGTGCCCCGCGCTTTCGTTTGCCAGCCTGGATGATTCGCGATAACGCTCTCGTAGCAGCAGGTCTTTTGAACCCGGCCATTGGCGGTCCTCCGGTCAAACCCTGGCAGCCCAAAGGGGTTTGGAATGAGATATTCATGGGACGCCTCACTTACCAGCCCAGTGTGGGGCCGGCGCAATATCGGCGCACGCTCTACGCATTCTGGCGACGATCCAGTGCGCCTACTTTTCTCTTTGATAGTGCACAGCGCCGCTCCTGTGCAGTAGGCGTCAGTCGCACCAACACTCCCTTGCATGCGCTCACTTTGTTGAACGATACCACTATGCTGGAAGCCTCTCGGGTTCTGGCGGATAAAAGTTACCAGCATTCCGGCGCAGCCTCGTCCGGCATCCAATACCTAGCCCACCATATTCTGAGCAGAGAACTCAAGGCTGACGAGCTTTCAGTATTCGAACGTGAATACAAACGAGCCTTTGATTATTATTCGGTTAAGCCCAAGCAGGCTTCATTATTAACTACCGTAGGCCAACAGGTAGAGCCTGATCAAAAAAATGCCTCCCGCATCGCTGCGCAAATGACCATTGCCAGCATGATGTTAAACCTCGACGAAGCCATCACTCATGAATAACCTTAGCAATCAACTCAACCGCCGGGTTTTTCTACAGCAATCCGGTCTCAATCTCGGAGCCATGGCTCTAGGTAGTCTGCTCGGGCGTGAATCTGCCTCAGCAGCGTCATCTCTCGACTTGCCGCAACTGGCGCCGAAAGCCAAGCGGGTTATTTTTCTGACTCAATCGGGAGGGCCTTCACAGTTGGAACTTTTCGATCACAAGCCCGGCTTGATGAAGTGGGCAGGGGAGGAGTTGCCCGCCAGTGTGAGGCAGGGACAACGGCTCACCACGATGACGTCCAAGCAGAAACAACTCATCCTGCCCGGAATTACCAAATTCTCTCAACATGGGCAAAGCGGTGCCACGGTGAGTGAGTGGTTGCCGCACATCGGATCGGTTGCAGACGAATTGTGTTTTGTGAAATCAATGGTCACCGATCAGATCAATCACGCTCCAGCGATGACTAAGATGTTAACAGGTCATCAGTTGCCCGGGCGTCCCAGTTTTGGAGCCTGGACCAGTTATGGGCTCGGTAGCAGTAACAAGAACTTGCCTGATTACCTTGTGTTGATATCAAAAATGAAACGCTCCAGTGATCAGCCTCTTTACGATCATTACTGGGGTAGCGGCTTTTTGCCATCGCGTTATCAGGGGGTGAAACTTCGTAACTCCAAAGACCCTGTGCTCTACTTGCGCGATCCCGATGGCCTGCCGCGAGAGCTTCGCCGAGGCATGCTCGATGGACTCGGGGAACTCAACCGCAAACGCCTTGAGCAGACTGGAGATCCTGAAATCGCTACTCGGATCAAACAATACGAAATGGCATTTCGCATGCAAACCAGTATTCCTGAACTGAACGACTTGCGCGATGAGCCTGAATCTATTTTTGAACTTTATGGATCTGATTCGCGCCGTCCCGGTAGTTACGCGGCTAACTGTATCCTCGCTCGTCGGCTCGCTGAGCGTGGCGTACGCTTTATCCAGCTTTTCCACCCCGATTGGGATCATCACAGTCGACTTCCCAGTTGGTGCACCGCTCGCTGTCGTGATACCGATCAGCCCAGTGCGGCTTTGATCAAAGATCTCAAGATGCGGGGATTGCTCGATGAGACCCTGGTTATTTGGGGCGGGGAATTTGGACGAGGTGTGGCCGGTCAAGGCAAATGGGATAGCCCGGAAGCCGGCCGTGATCATCATCCGCGTTGTTTTACCATGTGGATGGCGGGTGGCGGGATCAAGCCTGGCACGACTTATGGGGCTACTGATGATTTCAGTTACAATGTGGTGGAAAATCCGGTGCATGTGCGAGACCTGCATGCCACTGCTCTTGAGTTGCTGGGGATTGAGCACGAAAAGTTTACTTTTCGCGCTCAGGGACTCGATTTCAGATTGACTGGAGTTGAACCGACTAAAATCGTGAAGGGTATTATCGCCTAACAAAATAAAAAACATCATGCAACGACGAACATTTCTCACTAAAACAGCGCTTACTGCTACTGGGTTGCTCACTTCAGCGCCCTATATTCGTGCGGTGTCGAAGACTTCCTTTGACGGTACGATCATAGGTCATGGCGAGCATCGGTATCGGGTGGATACTTTATGGAGTAAGGCGGATGCAGAAAAAACGCCAGTGAAGGATTGTCATGAAATGGTTCAGGCCGCTGACGGGCATCTCATTT
>JAADHD010000063.1 GCA_013152075.1 Verrucomicrobiota bacterium
TTATTGAAGACGGTTGGCGCTGCAACTAACAGCGAACGATTCATATTCATCTATTGCAATCTTATTTGATCGAGTCTCAGAACCTGGCGGGGATCACACGCGCAGCATGTTCGGGGATCCACTACGTGAGGTTGTTTTTGTGGGTGGGCATATGGAAAAAATTAAAGACCCACAATGGTTGAAATTTACTCAGAGCCAAAGGGAGTTGCTCAAGGATGAGGGGTTTTCTGAGAAAGCAATTCGAGAGGTTTATGGAGACCCGGAAAAATAACAGTAGAAAACGGTATAGCTAATCCTCTGCCTGTTTTTGGGTTGAAAATTTCACACTACCCCGATAGTCTTTCTTTCAAGCCACGCTCGCTCCCGCAGAGGATCCGTTCGTCTTCGCGTTCGTTGCGGTAAGCGATGGTGTCTGGAAGTATTCGGGTTATGAAGCGCTTAAGGAAGTCACTTGCACTGGAGACGTCGAGCAGATTTCCCATAGGCTGAGAGCGGCCGTCGTTTCCCGTCAGGGGGCAAGCCTTCCTGACGATTTTACTGTTTTTGCTGTGACCAACCTTTGATAAGGCGAAGTAGTGGCAAGCCTGCAGTGATTCTCAATCAAGAAACAAAAAGCCCTCTTCATCCATCCGCGTACCTTCGGGTAGAGTGTGCCATTTTTCGGAAAGGGAGGGGCTCATGATCTCCAGGCCTTCATCATTTTTGACTGCGATGCCGGGTAGTAAGCGGCCGACGGAATTAGGAACATTTCCGTTTTGCTCCAAGCTGGCAGCGGAGGCGCGGAGAGGATCGAGCATGCTAACGGCAATAATGACATCAGGGGAATCAAGGGAGTAAGCTCGGAGAACGGGTGCGCCGGTGTGGTTGGTGAGTTTTTCCGCAAGTTCTTTTTCGGTGTGCTGGAAGGTCAGTAATTGCCGGACCTGATCCCTGCGCTCCGGGTGCCAGGCGTCCTCGTCGAGCATTTGTCGGATGAGTGCTGGAGACAGAAGGACGGTAGTAATGGAATCTTCTCGGATCATCGTTTCGATATTGTCGCTAGCGGATTGCTGACCAAAGGAGCGCATCACTGCTGTGGTGTGAGCGAAGATTGGAAGAAAGAGGGAAAATAGTATGCCGGCCGGGGTATTGATTGGCGCTTCGGCAAAGAAGGTTTCCCGTGGGTTCAATAAATTGACCGAGCGCAATTGGTGCACATTGGTGAGAATGTTGTGATGGGAGAGGAAGACAGTAGGTGGTAGGGCCTTCGCAGAGCTTGTTGTTGGATCAGGGACAAAGCCAAAAGCGAGGTCGTGGTGGTCTTTGCAAGAGTCTGCGGTTTTTTCCAGTCCCAGCCGTCGCAGGGCAAAACGAGTGGGTTCGAAGCGAACCAGCAGTCGTTCCATCATGATGCGGACAATTCCCGCGGCGTTGATCTCGCTGCGCATGTCGAGCAGGTGGTATTCGGGATTCTTTGACCGCGTCATGTTTTCAAGATGCGGGAAAAACGCACGGGAGGTGATGATGGTATGGATGTCGAGCTCATCGAGCCGGTCAGACATCAAGTCGAGGTCGGCCTGGTGGTTGAAGGGAAAATTAACCGGGATTTTTCCAGCCATGATCAGGCCCAGGTTGATGTAAAGTGGTGTCGATCCGGCAGGTAGGAAAACCGCAACCTTATCCGAATCATCCAGCAGGCTTGTTTTCCAACGACGTGAAAGGGCGATGGAAAGGGCAAGGATTTGTCCGCGTTTGAGTTGGTGGCGCTGTTTGCTGTGTTCGATGAAGCAGGCCCTGTCAGGCTTCTGTTTCAAGCTGCGAACGAGGGCGACATCGAGCGGGCTTTGCAGCTCATCGCGGGCGTCGAGTGATTCTCTGGAGAGCTGGAGCAAGGATTCACGGGCTACTTCAGGGGTGGCGTTTTTGTAGGGAATGGGATCGCCGAAATTAACGGTGAGAGAATAACGCAGGTGCAGGGGCCATTTTTTGAAGTAGCGATTGCGTTCGAAGGAGAAAATCGAACCCCACATGGAATCGAGATAAACCGGTTGGATGGGGGATTCGGCCATCTTGGCGATCAGAGTGAACCCTCTTTTCATTTCGTTCATGATGCCGGTGCGGGAGAGTTGGCCTTCGGGGAAGATGCAGACAATGTCTCCATTGCGAATAGCGTCGCTAGTTTTACGCATCACCTCACGGGTGCGACTGGGAGTGACGGGAAGACTGGAAAATAATCGCAAAAACCAACCGGACACCGGCATTTTTTCGTAGCGCTCATTAAAAATGAAGCGGATGGGGCGCGGACAGCTGACACTGAGAATCAACCAGTCGATATAGCTGACATGGTTGGCAATCATCAGCAGGCCGCCGGTTTTTGGGATTCGCTCAAGGTGTGCGGTGTCGATTTTGTAGATGAATTTCACTAGGTTGCCTACGGTGAAGCGGACAAATTCCTGCGGTTGCAGTTTCAGAACATAGAGACTGCCAAAAAGCATCAGCGGGGCAAATAACAGCACCTGGGTGGATGAAGACAGACCGAGTTCTTTCAATCCCAGTCCCAGTCCGATCGCCAGAAACCCTGATATGGATGTGAGTAATCCATTGGCGGAAAGAACCCGGCCACGGTGCTTTTCATCGGCTTCATTTTGAAGATGGGCGACCAGGGGTACAAGAAAGAAGCCGCTGGAGAATCCGATGAATATGAGGGAGCTGTAAAATAAGTTACCGCCGACAGGAGAGAGTCCCAGTCCAAGAAGACCAAGAGCTAAACCAAAACCTCCGAGAGGCACCATGCCGAGTTCGATTCGACGGCGGCTAAACGCCGAGACGGCGGAACTGCCGACCATCAGTCCGATGCCGATGGTGGCTGTCATGCCGGCCGATGCGCTGGCGGCTCCGCCTGCGGAGGTATCCGGGTGAAGTTCGATGCCGAAGGAGACAACGATCAGGCCGAGGAAATAGGCGACAAACCAGTAGAATGAGATGCCGATGGCCGTGCGGCGGAGGGTGTGATTTTCAAAGAGTTGCTTGAGGTGAACAAAATGGCGAACTAAAACCGAAGGGGTGAAGGGAGCGGTTTGATGAGGTGGGGTGTGTTCGACAAAAAGACCGATGATCAGCGGGGTCATGGCGAATAGGCCAATGACGCCAATGGGAATAAAAGCAGCGTGCCAGGGATCTCCACCGTTCAGGAGAATCGCATCGAACCATTTTCCTCCGAGCCACATGCCGCCGAGGATGCCGAGCATGGTGCACATCTGCATCAGACCGTTCACAAAGGCCAATCGGGGCGATCCTACCAGTTCTTTAAGGATGCCTTGTTTGGCTGGACTGAAAAAAGTGGATTGGACGCTGAGAAGGAAAAACCCAAGAATGGCGAGAGGGATGTTGTGATAATAAACGGCCGCTGCCAGTCCCATGAACAGAAGCATCTGGGCCACGAGGCAGGCATAAATGACGGAGCGTTTGGAATAACGATCACTGAAGTATCCGGCGAGAGGGGCGAGTAGGATAAAAGGCAACGGCAGCAGGGCCGACATGATGTATTGGATGTTGTCACCGATGGCACTGCCCTGGGCAACTGCCAGCGCGAGTCCGATGATGACAAATTTGACCAGATTGTCGTTGAAGGCGTTCTGACTCTGGACGGTCAGGACGGAAGCAAACGAAAACCAGTTACGTCGAGTGACGTGTTTCTCAGAGGAGTTTTCGGACATTACGTAGGCCATCCGCGGTGACGCGGCTCTGGGTGATGGCTGCGATGTGATCGACGTAATTTTCCCATTGCATAGGGCGCAGGGCACTCAGAGTGCCCGGACGGCGTCCCAGACTGAGATCGCAGATTTCCCAGCCGAAGGAAGAATGGCGTTTGCCATATTCCAGTTTGTTGATCCAGGCACCGCATTCGTCTTTTCTCCACAGTGCGGAATCGTTGCCGTCGATCATCTCAGCAAGCTTCCAGATGGCGTCGACGACCTCTTTTTCGTAACCACCAGAGGTCCAGCGGGAGGATAAGGGCATGCTGGAGCCTCCAAAAAGGTCGGTGTCACGGGTGGAGGTATGATCGGGGCTTGTGAGTGTGGTCATTTTTGAGAAATTGGGAGAATAGCGCGGGTGCGAAGTATATCACATACTTGGGTCGGAAAGCTCGCTTTTTTCTGAGTGACTGTGAAATTGTAGATTGTAGAGTTTTTTGTAGATGGCTGATTTTTCCAGCAGTTCTTTATGAGGGCCGACGGCTTCTATCCGGCCTTGATCCATGACGATGATTTGATCGGCGTTGAGGATGGTAGATAGGCGGTGGGCGATGGCAACTACGGTTTTGCCTTTTTCGAGTTTTTCGATGGCATCCTGGACTTTCTTTTCCGATTCTGAATCCAGGGAAGACATGGCCTCGTCCAGCAGGAGAATCGGGGCATTGCGA
>JAADHD010000341.1 GCA_013152075.1 Verrucomicrobiota bacterium
TACTCAGCTCTTTTTTTTTATCCTCCGTATCCTTACCGCCTCCTGGAGCACCTATTTTCTCACTCGACACAGAGCTGATCAAGGTCACCGCCAGACTATTTCCCAGCTTCTTGTCTGTTCCCACCCCAAAAAGAATTTGAGCCTGGTCACTAACGTGTTTTGCCAGTTCACTCATCAGAATTTCGACTTCGTATAAGGTCAAAGAATCCCCACCCGAAATATGAATCAACACATTCTCAGCTGAATTCAGCAAGTATCCCTTATCGATCAGCGGACTCTTCAAAGCTTTCGCCAGCGCTGCTTTTGCTCGGTTATCTCCTTTTGCCTGACCAAAACCAAACAAACAACGCGAATCACGATTTCGTAACGCTGTCAGCAAGTCATCCATGCCCAGTCGAATGATACCCGGTTGCGTCACCATGTTGGTCGTCGCAAGAATACTTTGACTGATCAATTTATCCGCAGCCGCAAAAGCCTGCTGAATACCTTCTTTGGCGACGATCAATTCGCCCATACGGTCATTCTCAAAAGTTACCACCGCATTGGAATATTCCCCTATCCCTACCAAAGCATTGGTAGCCTGTTGCATTCTCCGTTTTCCCTCAAAGCCAAATGGCAAAAAGGCCACAAGAAAGGCACCCTCTTCACGGGCAATGCGGCAAACTTCGGGAGCCGCACCCGAACCCGTTCCCCCACCCAGTCCGACACAAACAAAAACCATACTGTAACCACGAACCGCCGCACGAATTTCATCTTCAGCCTCCAGAGCCGCCTCACGACCCAACTCAGGATCACCCCCAGCACCCATTCCCATCAACAGCTGTTTCCCCAACTGAATCTTATTGCTCGAAACCGATGTCGAAAGAGCCCGAACGTCGGTATTGATCGTCAGCAAATCTCCCGCCTCACTGCCTTCAAGAGCCATTCGATCCAGAACATTTGCTCCAGATCCACCCACCCCGATTATTTTCACGGAAAAGCCATTTGCCTCCGGGATCTCGGTTTGTTCACTCGCGTTATATTCTATCATAAATCGGTTGCCTTTCTCCGGCACAAATCAAACAGAGGCTTGGGCCATAGATCAAATCTTTTTTGCCCCTTTCGCACGATTAGATTCCCCTGTTTAACGGCCTCCTCCAAAAATTCCAGCGACTTTCCTGCCAATCGCCTTTATTTTGCCCTTTTGAGGCCGTTGCTCATCTAACAACTGGGCATAACGAACCAAGCCAACCGGCGTGGCATACTGAGGGTTTTCAAATATAGCAGCCGGCCCCGTCATGGATGTTGCATTTCCTCTCTGCACCGGAAGGCCAAATACATCCTCCGCCAATTCCTCAATGCCGTGCATCAAGCTACTACCACCAGTCAGATAGATACCCTTGCCCACCCGGCCGAGATAGCCTGTGCTCGCCAGGCGTTTGTATATAAGTTCTAATATTTCCTTGAGCCGCATCGAAATCACCTGATTCACCAGAGATTTTTCAACTTCCCCTCCCGCATAATGGCTCCCAGCTTCGAGATCGACCACTCCCTCCACTTCATGGGCATCGTGCGCCACACTGCCTTCCTCTAGTTTTAACTTTTCCGCTTTTGTCATCGGCACTTTTAGCACGATCGACAGGTCATTCGTGATATGATCACCGCCAAGACCCAAGCTTCCCGACGCCGCCACGGCACCGTCCAGATATAAAATGTAATCAGACGTTCCTCCACCAATATCAATCAACACAGCCCCTTGCTGCTTTGCTTCGCGATTCAAAACAACCTGAGCCGCCGCCAGAGGCGAAAAAACAATGTCTTCCACCTCCATAGGAATTTCCCGGACACAACGAATCGCATTTTGAATCCGATTTTTTACTCCATGGATGATATGATAGTCAGCCTCCAGCTTTTGCCCCAACATGCCAACAGGGTTCAGCACCTTCTCCTGGTCATCCACGTAATAGTGCTGCACTATCGTATGTACCACCGCGTTCTGATCCGGAATTGCCACATCCCGGGCAATGCCTTTCACCTCCTCCAAATCAGCACCGGAAATCTCACTGTTCTCATCCGCCACTCGAATACAACCGCGATTGCTTAAACTTTCGATATGCGAGCCAGTCACGGCTAGGCAGACACCGTCCACCATCATGTCGCTGCGATCCTCCGCATTCACCAAAGCGTCATGCAAACAGGTTTGCGCAGCTGCAAAATCCACGATTTCCCCTTTGCGTACCCCGGAAGAGGGGTGCTGTCCTACACCGAGGATCTTGATCGCGCCATCTCCGCGCACTTCACCCACAACCACACAAATTTTTGAGGTCCCAATCTCGAGCCCAACGTAAATATTCGACTTAGCCATACTCAGTACCGGACAATAGCCAAATCGACCCAAGTATCAACGATCATCCCTTACTTACTTTCTTTTTGCTCGTCTTTTCTTCGTCAGCAGCTCCTCCGTCTTCTTCCATTTCAACGGGCTTGGCAACTGGAGGCTCATAAAAAGTCACCGGTATATTTCTTCTCACCCGTAAATTTACAGTCGCCAGAAGTCGGCCATCGGCTCTGGTGCGCGCCAAAATCACACTCAAATCCTTCAAAGCCTGCTCCGGATCCTTTAACCCAAACACAACTTCCATGCGATTGCTATATCGCGCTCGCATTGAATAGGCATTATGTGCTTCCACTTCAACGATTTCCAGCCCCTCTCCCTTCAATGTTACCTGACTCAGATTCATCAGTTCCAGCGCCGCATTGACCACTTTTGGATCCAGCATCTCACCCGAATCAGACACATAGACGTCCCTCACTTTGATCACAGGTAACGACGAGAAGCGCGAATTCATCGTCTCACACCTTATCAGAAACCCATGCTCTTCAATCAACCAGCCGCTTTCCACACTGAAAGGCTCAATCCCTTTGGCCGGGCACGCCAACCAGGCCACCGGCCTAGCTTCTTCGATAACAATGATCAATTTATCTGGAAACTCCCGCGATACCTCCACCCGAGATACCAGAGGAATCGCCGCCAGTCTGTCACGCATCTCTTCCAAATCAATCGACATCATTTTCATGCCCTGCTCCACCCCGGCCACCTCCAAAACCCTCGTCCCAAGAAATCCCTCAGGAATAGCAAGCTCAACCTGTTTCAACTGAAAGTCCGGATTATCAAAAATGGCGCGCTTGTAAACCCAGTTGCCAAATGCGGTGAGGCTAGCCAACGAAACCACCACTGCCGTCATTCGCAAAACCCGCAAACCCCATCGCGAACTCCTCAACTTGCGTTTTTTTCTTCCCTCAATTCGGTTTTCACCATCAGTTCGAGCTTCCAACTGATGCATCGAATGCAAAGACTCCACCACCTGTCGCCGAGACAAGCCGAACGGATCGGCTGCCTTGCGCCCCTTTGATGATGAAGACCTAAAAATCATACGTCTTTGTGTATTATTAAGGATAATTCAATAATTTTCAAGCATAGAGCTGAAAAAGTGACCCCCGCCTCTTTGGCCGCCTTGGGCAAAAGGCTACTTTTCGTCATTCCCGGAATCGTATTAAGCTCAAGGACATAGGCCTGGTTTTTATCATTCAGTAAAAGATCGACGCGTGAATAAACCTCAACACCCAAAGCGCAATGAGCCCGCCAGGCCAAGCTTTGCACCATTTTTGTCACCTCAGCAGGCAGATCAGCAGGACAATGGTAATCAGTGCCTCCGTCCGCAAGCAACCAAGGATACTTGTTCTTCATATCATAAAATCCCGATTTAGGCTCGATATGTATCACTGGTAACACCTGATCCCCAACAATCCCCACCGTCAGCTCTTTTCCCTTGATATACTCCTCAACCAAAACCGAAGCCCCATACTTCGCGGCATCCTCAACAGCCTCCGTCCATTCGTCGGATTCCTTAATGATATGAACTCCAACACTCGAACCCTCGCTCGGAGGTTTGACCACACAAGGAAAATGAACACTATCAGGCTTCTCGTAAGGCCCTGATAAAGTTTCTCCAAGGGGGGTTTTTACGTTTTCCTTCACAAAAGATTTTTTACTTTCCACCTTATCAAAAGCAAGCCGACTGCTCACCTCCCGAGCTCCCGTGTAGGCGATCCCCCGACTTTCCATCTCTGCCTGCAAAGCTCCGTCCTCTCCGTAAGTGCCGTGAATCACATTAAACGCAATGTCCGTATCTGACGGCAATAGAAAGCCCGAATCACGCACATCAACCAAACTAACCTTCCCCACTTCACCCTCCAGCGCCTTGACCACGGCATCCGCTGACGCCAGCGACACATCCCGCTCTGATCCTGGCCCGCCACCAAGAACCGCCACTTTCAATTGTTTAGGATCTATCTTCATCATGTAATTTTTCAAGCTACCTGAGTTGAACTCAGCCCCGAATATTCCGGCCTCTGAGTCAAACTGGCTCCTGCCGACCCAATATCTGCACTTCGATCTCCAATTCGATGTTCCGCTCATTCCTAGCTGCCTGGCGAATCTCTTCAATCAACGCCAGCACATCCTTCGCAGTCGCCCCCCCATCGTTGACGATAAAATTTCCATGCTCTTGCGAAACCCGGGCCTTGCCAACCTTGCGATTTTTGTATCCCAGCTCTTCCACCAATTTACCCGCCGGCACAGACTCGGGATTCTTAAAAATACACCCGGCACTCGCCGCCACCGGTTGGGAGCTCTTGCGCTTACTCTTTGATTGCTCCATTTTGCTCGCCACCTCCTCTGACGCTTCCGGCCTCCCCTGAAAAACAGCCGATACGACATAGTTTTCCGAAAATTCAGGCACACTCCGATACTTATGTTCGATTTCCTGTTCCATTTTTTCGCAAACTTCTCCCTCTTGATCAATAAAACACACGCTGATCACCCGATCGAAAGTTTCAACCCCCATCGCGCCAGCATTCATGCGAATCGCGCCCCCCACATTTCCCGGAATCCCCTCCATCCATTCAAGTCCTCCCAAGCCGGCCGCCTGTGCTGTCGCTGTAAGCCTTTTC
>JAADHD010000367.1 GCA_013152075.1 Verrucomicrobiota bacterium
CGATCCCCTCCCCAAGCTCCGAAAACCCAGAATTGCCTGAAGAGCCCGCAACAACGACCGCTGCTCCGTCCACTCCGCCCCCGCCGCCGCAATCCGCTCGTTCCCGCTTTACTCGCGCCAAACGCAGGGGGAAGTGATGGGATCAATGATCGTGGTCGCAAATGCAGGCGTATTCCTCATTTTTGCATTCTGGGCATTTATTCTGATCAAGATAGAACTTCTCCGTTACAGTCTTTGAATCGGAGGTGGTTTTGATCTGAACAATCACTGGAAGTTTTTTTCCTTCTGGAAAGGGTTTTGTAGAGATGAGTGCGCCGTCTTTTTTCTCGAATTTTAACCGCACTGGCTTAAATCGACTGCCACCGCTCACTTTGACTGATTGCTCTGCGAGTGGAATGACATTGTTGTGGTCATCTACGGCGGTGATTTTTACTTTTCTATCTTTGGTGACGAAAAACTCCAACCGAGGTTTCACAGAAGTGATCAATCGCCCTCCATTGGGACCTGCTACCTTTTTTTCATGACTGTGGCCGTGGTCTTTTTCATCAGCGCGAGCTGACGAAGTATTAGCAGCAAAAGCAGCGCAAGCTGCGACGACAGCCATCAATGACAGCAGTGTGTTGTGTTGTTTTTTCATATTTCCTAATTCTAAATTCCTAATTCCTAATTCGTAATTCGTAATTCGTAACTCCAACCAATTCACCCTGTTGCGGGAGCTTTCACACGCAGGGACTGCTCAGCAGCTCTACGACAAAAAGTGTAAAAAATAGCAGGCGTGATGCCAAGCCCTAAAATAGTCGAACTGATGAGTCCACCAACGATGACAATAGCGACAGGGTTGAGGATTTCTTTACCTGGTTCATCGGCTGCTAGGATGAGAGGTATCAGAGCTATGCCAGAACCCAAAGCCGTCATTAATACTGGCACAAGCCGCTCCAAGGTGCCGCGTTCAATCATTTCACGAGTGAACGCTTCGCCCTCGTGGCGCATGAGATGCAGATAGTGAGATATCATCATGATGTTATTTCTAGCTGCGATACCGGTGATAGCGATGAAGCCAACCAAGGTGGCGATGCTGATATTGTCCAGAGTATAACGGGTGTAAAGAACCGCTCCAATCAGGGAAATGGGGATATTGGAGAGCACCAGCAGGACGAAGGTGAAGTTTTTGAAATAACTGTATAAGAGGAAAATGACAACCAGCAGAATAACCGCTGACATAACCATGATAGTGTGTGAAGCAGCTTTTTGCGCCTCGTATTCCCCTTCAAATGAAATCGAGTAACCTTCCGGCAAATCCACTTCTTGTGTGACATCACGCTGCAATTGCTCAACCACAGCATTAAGGTCCGTGATGGTGGGATTGATTGATACCACAAAACGGCGTTGAGTATTTTCTCGTAGAATCGTATTCGGCCCGGTGGCATTATGAATCTCTGCGACATAACTCAGGGGGATGCGTTGCCCACTTTGACTATCGATGTAGAGATTTTTTAGACGCTCAGGATTTTCACGCCACTCTAATGGCAAACGAATGACCAGGTCATAGACCCGCTGTCCTTCGTAAACTTCCGCCACGACTTCACCTCCCATCAATGCGGCGAGTTCCTCGTTTAGTTCACCTGGGGTGACGCCGTAGGCAAGCGCGCGTTTGCGGTCCACTTCGATTCTGAGCTGCGGAATGGGAGCCTGCTGTTCTGTGCGAGCCTCTTCCAATCCGGGAATGGCGCGAGCGATTTCAGCGATTTCTGTTCCGAGTCGTCGTAACTCTATTAAATCGGGGCCGTAAATTTTCACTGCTATTTTTGCAGAAACTCCGCTTAACATGTGCCCGATGCGATCGGCAAGTGGAGTGCTGATCGCGCTGAAGGTGCCGGGGATACTGCGCATGGTGGAGCGAATCTCACTGATCACTTCATCACGGCTGCGTTCTTTTGATTCTCCGAACTCTACTTCGAATTCCACTGTGGAGACGGGCACCACATGGTCTCCGCGCTCGGCGCGCCCTACGCGGTAACCGACTGTATTCACCTCGGGGATCTGAAGCAGCAAATCTTGTGCGGTATTAGATAATTCAGCCGTTGTTTTTAGTGATGTGCCGGGAGCAGTGGTCATCGCAACGACCGCGGTGGGCTCTCTGAATGGTGGCAGGAAATTCCCCCCCATTTTTGTGTAAGACAGATAGCTGAATATCAGTAAAATGATAGTGCCGGCAAAAACAAGGAAGGGTTGAGATAGTGAGAGATTTAGCCAAGTTTTTTGAAATCCACTTTTAAGAAAACGAACAAAAATGCCATCGTTGTGTTCTTTGCCTTCTTTGGGGTTGAGCAAATAATAACTCAACACAGGGATAACTGTCAAGGAGACCACAAAAGATGCCGCCATACTGACGATGGTTGCGATGGCGATGGGAGTAAACAAACGCCCCTCTACTCCGCTCAAGGCTAATAGAGGCATGAATACCAGAATGATAAGTATCGTGGCGTAAAATATCGATGACCGCACTTCTGCAGAAGCGAGAGCGATGACCTCCAGCTTGGGTTTAGGCACACTTAGAGAAGCATTTTCTCGCAAACGTCGAAAAACATTTTCCACATCGACAATGGCATCATCGACTACCATGCCGATAGCAACGGCGAAGCCGCCGAGCGTCATGGAGTTGACGCTGAGACCGATGACGTCGAAAACCAGAATAGTGATAGCCAATGAAAGCGGGATCGCTGTCAGCGTGATTAGGGTCACACGAATATTGAAAAGGAAAATAAATAGAACAATGGCTACCATAATCGCGCCATCGCGCAAAGCTTCCTCCAGATTTCCGATGGAGAGATTGATGAAATCTGCTTGGCGATAGAGAGTGATCAGCTCGGCTCCCTCGGGCAGTGATTTCTCTAAATCCGCCATGGCGTCCTCGACCTTTTTTGTAAGACCAATGGTGTCAAATCCGGGCGATTTGCGAATGCTCAGGATGATACCGGGATCACCTTTGACAGGGCCGTCGGAGGCAAATTTGCCATGTTTGGTGCCCATGCCCGCATCACCGCGCATCGGTTCGACATCCCAAACGACTTTGGCTACATCCTGAATGCGAATAGGGCGATCATTCTGGTAGCTTACTACGGTGTCGCCAATTGCGTCCAGATTAGTGGTCATGGCAAGATTGCGCACCATGATCTCCTGCGCCTGTTCCGTGAGAAAACCTCCGGTTGTATTTTTGACCGCATTGGCAGCGGCGTTGCGTATTTGTTCGAAGGTGATGCCCAGCGCTAACATGCTTTCTGGATTTGGCTGAACTTGGATCTGTTTGACACCTCCGCCCATGGACAGCACCTCTGCGATACCTGGGATGGATTGCAGACGCCGCGCGATCACCCAGTCCGCAGTCACGCGCAAATCACGCGGACTAGTTGCGCCAGTGGAGTCGCGTAAACCGACCAGCAGGATGTCACCCATCAGCGAACTGACAGGAGTCATGTAAGGTGACACGCCTTCAGGAAGCAATTCAGCGGCGCCCATCAGTCGCTCTTGCACAAACTGGCGAGCTTGATAGATATCCGTGCCCCAGTCGAATTCGACAAAAACCAAGGATAAAGAAATATCATTGGTTGAGCGCAAGCGGCTAACGCCAGTCACTCCCATGAGCGCAGTCTCAAGAGGGATGGTGATCAGGGTTTCTACTTCTTCGGGAGCATAACCTGGAGCCTCGGTTAATATGGTAACGGTCGGCTTGGTGAGATCGGGCAAGACCTCCACAGGAAGTTCTACGGTTTTTTTGACCCCGAGCACGAGCAAAACCAAAGCGATGGCTAGAATCAGGCCTCGCTGCGCTAGAGAAAATCGGATGAGTGTATTCAGCATGATTTAGGCGGAGGTAGAGGTTTTACGTTTGTTCCACAACAGTTGTGCGCTCATGATGAACAGCAGGGTCATAATCCCGCTGTAAATCAGCAACCATTTATTCATCCCGCTGCCGCTAGCTTGAGCGTTTTCAGTAGCAGAGGAATCTCCGTCTTTGTTCCCAGTATCTTTTTTTTGAGCATCAGATAGTTCTGACCCATCCTCATTATGCTCATGGCCATGAGCCGCATCCAGAGCGTCTTTCAAAGAGATACCACTGCCTCCGCCAGCGAAACCGAGGGAGTATGATCCGCGAGTCACTACATCGTCACCGGAAAATACACCGTTGATCACTTCGACGAATTGCTCATTTTGCTCACCAAGCTCAACGGGAACCCGAACGAAGGCGTTGGGAAGATCAAAATCTTTCACATAGACAACACGTTTGGTGGGATCGCCCTGCACGGAAGTGCGAGGCACGGCCAGAACATCGGCTCGGCTGCTGATAACGATGGAGAATTCAGCTCGCATGCCGGGGTAGAGTTTCCCATCAGG
>JAADHD010000024.1 GCA_013152075.1 Verrucomicrobiota bacterium
TGGCAGCAAGCTTTCGTGTTCAAGTTGAGGGTTAAAGTTTTCATTTAGGTTTTGACTAGAGGCGAGTAGCGGGTTGCTCTGCTGCGTTTTGTTCTGCAATTACTATTTCATTGAGTGGAGTCCGATAGTATTACCTTCGGTGTCCATAAGGATAGAAATGAAGCCGTGTTCTCCAATAGCAAACTTGGGCTTGAGAATGTTTCCTCCAGCTTTGGCAGCGCGATCTGCCTCTACTGTACAGTCGTCACAAGAGAAATAAATGAGTGTGCCGCCAGCTCCTCCAGAACAATCTTCCATTTTGCATAATGCACCCGGAGCACCGTATTTATTCATGGTCTCCTCGTCCATTGGAAAACTCCACATCTCAATTGAAGGCTCGGAAGAGGGAAGAGATTCGAGAGTGATAGCAAGGGTTGCTTCATAGAAAGATTTGGCGCGATTCATGTCATTTACATAAATTTCGAACCAACCGACAGGATTGCGTTTTGTATTCATATTAGTGTTTAGATTGTTTTTTAGCAGAACAGTATAATATAGAACTGTCTTTTATATCGGTTATAAAAGACAGTTCCCTTAATAGGGGCAAAAGGCTCCCACTTGGGCGGACTCCGTCCCCTACGCTTCGGAGCCGATATTACTCGGAAACGAGGCCTTGTGAAAGAAAAATATTTAGTTAGTTCCCAGTAAAAAAGCGTTTAGCATAAAACCAATCCCAAGCCACCTAGACAGTCCTATTGACCATTCATCGGTTTAGAGACAGGCTCTAGAAAAGATCCAGCGGGCTTGGCGCTCCCGCTCCAGGTCTTTTCATCACATGCAAATAGATCATCGTCGTCGATACATCGGCATGACCCATGAGGTCCTGTACCGTGCGTATATCGATACCACTCTCAAGAAGATGCGTGGCAAAACTGTGTCTGAGAGTGTGACAAGTCACTCGTTTGGGGAGAGTTGCGCGTCGGGTCGCCGCCTTAAATTGACGTTGCAATGACTTCTCATGCAGGTGATAACGCGCCACATGCCCGGTTCTCGGATGAGCGCAAAGCTTGGCGGAAGAAAATACAAATTGCCAGGGCCATTCTTTGGCAGCGCTAGGGTATTTACGCCGCAAGGACTTCGCCAAATGAGCTTCTCCCAGCCCGATTGCCAAGTCCGCCAGATGTTTTTCTCGAACTACTTGCAAATGATCCTGCAAACGCTGCTCCAATGCTTTGGGCAAAGGAACCGTCCGGTGTTTGCCTCCTTTCCCGTCATGAACCGCAATGGTGCCCTGCCCGAAATCGATGTCCTTGACCCGCAGTCTCAGCCCTTCACTCTGACGCAAACCGCTACCATACAAAATCTGCGATATCAATTTCCAGGGATCATCCAAAAAACCGATCACTTGTTTTACTTCCTCCCGAGTCATAATAGTGGGTGGTCTGCGATGCCCTTTCCAGGCTGGTTTGAAATCGAGCTCAAACTCTTCGACTCCATATACTTTTTTACCGAGTAAGACCAAGGCATTGAGCGCTTGTTTCTGGGTTGATGGGGCAACCTGTTTTTCCAGCGCCAGATATTCCAAATAGAGGCTGAGAGATTCTGGATTAAACTCCCGTATTCCCTGTTCCAGTCTGCGCATCCTGAATCTGCAAAAACGGACGATCCAGGGCAGGTAGGTTTTTTCTGTTGCTACAGCCAATCCCGCCAGGCGAATCGCTTTCTGGCTCTCGATGTAAAGTTCCGCAATCGCTTCTTTTTCGCCAGGGGCCGGAATTCGATCCCGGCTACTCGGACCAGGAACTCTCAGTTGATTATTTGGAGTGCGGGATGACACCGCTTGTGTTTCCCGGTACAGGGTGCGGTGCGTGTCCTCCAGCTCCACCGCCTGAGCGGCCAATCCGCTCCAGTCGAACGAGTGTGCCCATTTGAGTTGAGCAACTTTCTTAGTCCATAGCTCCACCGCAAAGACTGCCTGTCCAAATTGCCAATCCTTCAAATTGCGCCTGCGCCCCAGTGAATCGAAATAATCCCGCGTGGCTGATTCTGAGGCCCTACCCCCCGCTTTCAGCCAATCACTGGCCCATCGCCCATAGTGAGGTTGAGCCTCGGTTTTGATTTTGGGATCGCCTTTCAGCAAGTTCATGAAGCGCTGCCAGTCTGAGCCGTCAGCATTATCTGGAGATGCACTAATAGTGTTCATAAATACACCGTATGCAAATAAGCTTAGCTAGGCAAGTAAAATACTAACTTTTTTTAAGTTGTCTATATTTGTGGGTAATTAGTTACTAACTAAGCAGTCTGTCAGAATTGATTTGATGAGCGGTAAAGTGGGATAGATTGCTTGCTATTGCCTTAGGACTGTATGTCTCGGCTCTGTCGGAGATGATCCTGCAACGTTCGAATAGACAGATTGCAAGCAATCTATCCTACGCCTGCAATCTACTACTTACTACTACGCGCTCGCTTTCTGCTGATCGATCAGGTCCTGAATGACAGTGAAGTCTTCCAGGGTGGTGATATCACCGCTGACATCTTCTCCCGCGCAGATTTGCTTGAGCAGGCGGCGCATGATTTTTCCGCTACGTGTTTTCGGCAGAGCCGGAGCGAAGAAAATCTGGTCGGGCTTGGCAATCGCACCGATCACTTTGCCAACATGGTTGCGCAACTCCGCATTGAGCTCATCACTCACCGTGACGTCACCTTTGACGGTGACATAAGCGACCACTCCCTGTCCCTTGATTTCGTGAGGACGACCGACCACGGCGGCCTCGGCCACGGATGCATGGCTGACCAGAGCGCTTTCGATTTCGGCGGTGCCGAGGCGGTGACCGGAAACGTTGAGCACGTCATCGAGGCGGCCGACGATCCAGATGTAGCCGTCTTCATCACGACGCGCGCCGTCACCGGCAAGGTAGAAACCCTGCTCTTCGTATTCTTTCCAGTAAGTTTCGACAAAACGATCATCGTCGTTCCAAATGGTGCGTAACATGGATGGCCACGGTTTACGCACAACCAGTTTACCGCCTTCATTGGGGTCGGTTTCTTTTCCGGTTTCATCCACGATGGCGGCATCGATTCCAAAAAATGGCAAAGTTGCGGTGCCGGGAGTGGTGGGAACCGCGCCGGGCAGAGGAGTGATCATGATCGCGCCAGTTTCGGTTTGCCACCAAGTGTCGACGATCGGGCATTTTTCATTGCCGATTTTGGTGTGGTACCACATCCAGGCTTCCGGATTGATCGGTTCACCAACCGTGCCGAGCAGGCGCAGCGAACTGAGATCGTGTTTGTCGACCAATTCATCACCCGCTTTGATGAAAGCACGGATGGCTGTTGGAGCGGTGTAAAAAATGCTGACTTTATGCTCTTCGACGATCTGCCAGAAACGGCTGAAGTCGGGCTGGTTGGGTGCGCCTTCATACATCAGGGCAGTGGCACCGTTGGCCAGTGGGCCGTAAACGATGTAGCTGTGACCAGTGATCCAACCAACGTCGGCGGTGCACCAGTAAACGTCGTCTTCCTGTAGGTCGAAAACGTATTTGCTGGTGACGTAAGTGCCGACCATGTATCCGCCGGTGGTGTGAAGGATGCCTTTGGGTTTGCCGGTGGATCCGGAGGTGTAAAGAATGAACAGCGGGTCTTCGGAGTCGAGCGCTTCCGGTGGGCAATCGTTGCCAACTCCCTCGATGGCGTCATGCCACCAGATGTCACGTCCGTCGCTCATGCCGATTTCGTTTTCAGTGCGTTTCAACACGATGACCGATTTGATCTTGTCGGTGCCTTCACCTTGGAGCGCTTCGTCGACGTTGGCTTTCAGTGGAACTACCTTGCCACGACGCCAACCGCCGTCAGCGGTGATGATGGCAATGGCGCCGGAATCCTGAACCCGGTCGCGAATGCTCTCGGCACTGAATCCACCAAAAATAACCGAATGGATGGCGCCGATTCGAGCGCAGGCGAGCATGGCGATGGCGGCTTCGGGAACCATCGGCATGTAGATGATGACGCGGTCGCCTTTTTTGATGCCTTGTTTTTTCAGGCCATTGGTAAATTCGCAGACCAGTGAGTGAAGCTCGCCGTAAGTGATTTTGCGAACATCGTCTTCGGGTTCGCCGACAAAGAGAATGGCGACCTTGTCCTTGCGCGGGCCGTCGAGGTGTCGGTCGAGGCAGTTTTCACTGATGTTGACCTTGGCTCCGGTGAACCATTTGGCAAAGGGAGCGTTGCTCCAGTCGAGCACCTGGTCCCAGGGTTTCTGCCAAGTGAGTTCGCTGGCTTCCCGTGCCCAGAAGGTGTCGGGATCATCGATGGACTCTTTGTAGAGTTTATTGTATTCGTCGAGACTTTTGATCCGGGCTTGTGCGGAAAATTCAGCGGGCGGGTTGAAAACGCGAGCTTCGT
>JAADHD010000317.1 GCA_013152075.1 Verrucomicrobiota bacterium
CGTTGGTAAAAGCAAAATTTATCGAAAAGCATCCAACCGAAAAATTCACTTACCAAATCACCACCGCTGGCCGTGAATACCTTGAACAGCACAATGGTCCAATCACAGATCAAGACCTAAAAAATCTTGATGGCTATGAAGAAGCTTGGGAGGAAGCGAGTCGTAAAAAGCAACTAGCGAAGCCAAGCTCAAAAAAGGGAGGTAACATGGTCTCTCAAAACACGCCCGATGACCTAATCGATACAGCCTACAACAATCTTAATCGCTCACTAGCAGATGAACTTATCGACACGATGTTCGGTATGGACCCCTATAAGTTTGAGCAGCTCGTTGTCGATCTCCTCTTTGCAATGGGTTACGGAGGATCTCGAAGTGAGGCCGCTCAGGTCACCAAAAAATCAAATGATGAAGGAATCGACGGAATCATCAATGAGGACCGGCTTGGCCTTGAAGTGATCTACATCCAAGCGAAACGCTACCAGGCCGAGTCAACCATCGGGCGGAAGGAAATACAGAGCTTTGTTGGCGCTCTCGCCGGTAAACAAGCGAACAAAGGTGTTTTTATCACCACCAGTGGCTTCAAGAATACCGCTATTGAATATGCCGCAAATGTCCCACAAAAAGTTATCCTCATTAACGGTGACCGCCTCGCCAATCTTATGATCGAGCACAACATCGGGGTTTCCGCGGTTCGGACCATCCTGCTCAAACGCTTGGATTCAGATTACTTTGAAGATTGAGGAAATTATCGCTTCGATCGGTTTAGAAATGTGACTGACACCATAGTAAAAGGGGTCTGTCTCCATATCCTTTGAAAACGTTTTTTAAGAACCCCGCAGCCTCTCTATGTCCCACCCCGCCTTCGCCGCCCACTTAAAAGCTAGCACCCTTTCCGGCAGCAACAAAGGCACTTCCTACCTGCGCGCACTCGATCTGCTCCAGGAAATGCTCGCAGCACATTCCCTCGGCTTCGACGATTGCCGCGACCTGTGGCAAGTCACGAGTGTCAAACGCCTTCACACACTGCAGAAGCAGGTGCGCGAAGAACAACAGGCGGGTGACACGAGTGTCTGGAATCTGGACGGCCTTCCAAAGAGCTATCTCCAGAACGGCTACTGCTCCGCCGCGCTGACAAGCTACGTCGCCTTCCTGATTGAGTTGCAATACTCATCAAACTTGCTGGAGGCTTTCGACTCGCATCAAGGAAGTGAAGAAGCGGTGGTCGAGAAGCTGGATCAGCAGCTTATTTATCCCGAATCGTTACTCGAAGACCTCACGCCAGCAGAAGGGAAGGAAGTGGTTCGCGAAGTCAAAACCCGCGTGAATCAGAAAGTTTTTCGCGACATCATTCTCCAGATTTATGATCAGCGTTGCTGCCTCACCGGGCTCGATGTTCCTGAAGTGAATCGAGCCAGCCACATCATCCCCTGGGCGGAAGATAAATCGATCCGCCTCGATCCGAGGAACGGGCTTTGCCTTTCCGCAACTTACGATGCGGCCTTTGACCGCCATCTCATCACGCTGGACGACGACTTTCGCATCGTCCTTTCGAAGGATCTTAAAGATCACTATTCCAGCGATAGTTTCCAAGAGCACTTTCTCAGAAAAGAGGGAGAGCGAATCCAGCTACCCAAAGCCTATCATCCCAAACAGGCCTACTTGGAATCGCATCGAGCGAGTGGCGACTTTTAGAGACACGCAGTAGTTCCGTTGATCAATAATCATGGCTCAAACATCTAACTCCGGCTGCCTCGGAATCCTCCTTGCACCTTTCCTCGGTGGCAGGAAGAAACCCAACATCGAATACCCGTATGGAAAACGGGATGCTTTTATGTCTCCTGCCGAGATCTCTTTTTTCCACGTTCTAAAATCCATTCTGCCACCCGAATACTATCTCACAGTGAAGGTTCGAATCGCAGACCTGGTTTATGTGAAGCGTCCTCACGAAAATCAGGGTGCGCGAAACCCAATTGACCGGAAGCATGTCGATTTTGTTATTTGCGAGGCCAAAACGATGGATCCGAAACTTGTCGTAGAACTCGATGATAAATCGCATCAGCGCAAAGATCGGGCAGATAGAGATGCGTTTGTGGATGAGGTATTTCGGACTGCTGGGATTCCGATCATTCACATCCCCGCCGCAAAAGGGTATCAGGTGGAAGAGATTCGACGAGTCTTACATGAGGCCTGGACAGATTCGGGGGCAGACGATGGCAGTTCTGTGTAGAAGGCGGTTTGAACGAGGCACTAAGGGAGAATGAAAGGTTATGCGCATCATCACCTGAAATCTCCAACACGGCGGAGGGAAAGGAGTTAGAAAAATATTCTTACAATGTTGATCCGGATAATCGAAGGCCTTACTATACGGGGAGGAAAGTTAGGGGAGGGGAGCTCCAATTCTGATAATCCCCGATTCCAAGGGCTGACACCTTTTATCACTTTCAGGAAATTTAGCTACAACGAGAGCGTCGCCCGAGACGAAGCCAACCTTGACATCATCTGGCTCAAAGATGAATCTTTCGAAGACACCGAAAACCTGCCGCCCCCAGCAAAACTGGCTGCCGAGTCCGCCGGGCGCCTTGGAGGATTTCTTCGGGGTGGAGGAGGCTCTAGCTAACAACTGAAGAACCATGACAGCAACGACTTCACCTCTCGCCTCTCCGATGAACCATGTGTTCGTCGATTTCGAAAATGTTCACCAGGTGGACCTGAGCTTGATAGGTGCCAAGGCGGTGAGTTTCACACTGATGGTTGGCGAGAAGCAAAAAAATCTCGATACCGACCTCGTGGAGAAGTTACTGGAGCATTCGGCTTCAGTGCTCATGGTGAAACTAAAGTCCTCAAAAAAGAACTCATTGGATTTTGCTCTCGCCTACTATCTCGGCCGCGCTGCGCTTGCGGATCCCACGGCCTGCTTCCACATCATCGCCAAGGATGGCGGCTATGATCCGCTGATCGAGCACTTGCGTGAGCGGCACATCAATGTTCGTCGCAGTGCAAGCTGCGCCGATCTGACGTTTGCCTGGCCAGGAAAAGCAGTGCCGGCGAGCAAGTCTCCTAGCAAGAAGTCCGCGGCAAAGAAGGTCGCCAAAAAGGCGGCGAAAAAGGCCGCAAGCAAAAAGGCGGCCGTGAAGAAGGCGGTGAAAAAGGAGGAGATCTTGGAAGAATGGGTGAAGCGAGTTGTGAATAATTTCAGGGAACACCCGAAGGCGCGTCCCGCGAAGAAGAAGACACTGCAGACCAAGATAGGTGATTTGATTGACCGGGCTGCCGAAAGTTCAGATGTCCAGTTAGTAATCGTGATTCTATGCAAGGCGGGGTATCTGACTTTTGACGAAAAAAACGTCCCAAGCTATCATCTGTAGCAAAGGGGAAGTGTCAGGAGAATATTTTCGCAATCTATCCGTTTCCCCTACGAAACCATTTCCCCGGGACATATTTTTCAAACAGTTTGTGTATCCTGTCAGCAATTTTTTGATATTTTTTTGACGAGGCGATTTGGAACTCCTCCGATAAAGTGGACACAAGAAGGGTAAGCTGGTTGGTTTTTATTTGGGGTGATTGTTTCAGGTGCAAAGTGTTTTTTGAGGAACTCAGCCGGGGAACGATTGCCCTCATCGATACCGCACTTTCAGTGCTGGAATTATATGAAATCCTAAAACCCAAGGCTTTGCCTCGGGCTGTCTCATGCCGTCCCTTCGGGACTTCGGAAGGCGTAGGCTAGGGGAGGGAGCTCATTCCTGGGTTGAATAAATCATCACGCCCTACCTGGAGGCCCTGTCGTGAAAAATATAGCCGCTCGAAGAACGCCTCCCTCCCAGAACAAGTCTTGCAAATTTAAGTAAAAAGTTTATTATTTACTTAAATTTGTTCAATGTCGAAGTTTTCCACCAAAGCCGAATGCCTCATCCAGCTAGCCAAGAAGCAGCCGGTCCTGTGTGCCAAGCAGCTTCGCGAGGCAGGGATCGGGAGCGCTACCATCGCGGCGGCAGTTGAAGCCGGAACCATTGAGCACGTCAGTCGGGGAATCTATCGTCACGTTGATACCGAATGGGACGAGAACGAACACCTCTCTGAAGTGCTTGCTCGTGTTCCGCAGGCCGTCGTCGTTCTGCTCAGTGCGCTCAACTTCCATGGCATCGGCACCCACCAGGCCCACGCTGTCTATCTCCTGCTCAAACAAAATGCCGTCAAACCGCGGATCAGCTACCCGCCGATTGAAATCGTCAAATCGACCATCCCCGGAGCCTTCACCGAAGGCGTGAGCAGTCATCGGCTTAACGGAATCGATGTCCCCATTACCGACCCGGCACGCACGGTCGCCGATTGTTTTAAACACCGTAGCAAACTCGGGCTGGAGCTTTGTCT
>JAADHD010000330.1 GCA_013152075.1 Verrucomicrobiota bacterium
TTTGAGCCCGGCTTAACTTTTTTTCTCCATTTATAAAAATTCATGACCTTATCGGTCAGCTTACCTTTATCTAACAACGCTTCTACAAAACCCAGATCCCCACGAGCGCACGAGATGGCCAAGCTAATACTACCCGGCCCATCCGCATCATGCTTTCCCTCATCGTATTCAATCTCATAACTCGGAGGGTCTTCTTTGACGAGCCAGGCTAACAATTCCTTCTGCGAAGGGTTCCTCCATATCCACACCGTGGAAATCCAAGCATGGAACGCTTGATCGTCATCCGAATGCTTATCCAATGCCAGATTCAATTCCGTGTAAGCATCAATCTCATTTCCAATATTCTTCTTACCAAAATGCCATTTGTGACCATGTGACCGGTCCAGATACCAATTGCGTTCCGCCGCCAAATGACGAAACGCATTCGTCAGGTGCCATCGCCTTTCATCAAAATCTTGGAACTCCCGAACAACCTCCTGCCCGCTCCGTTCTTCCTCCTCAAACTCCACCAACTCCGAAGCCACCCCATCCCGGTATTCCAACACACAAGCGCCTTCGACCTCCCGATAGGAAATCCCTACCTCATCCAAAAACTTCTTGAGCTGTTGTGAATCAAATGACACTCACACACGTTAGCTAAAAATCTATCACCAATAAAGTAAAAAGATGTCCATCAAGCCTCATAATTTCAAAACAGCTTCATTAGAAAAAACAGACAAGGTCGACCAAAAATTTATCCGGCTTAACAAAATTTCAAGTTCCTTTGTCAGCTATCGGGTTCCCCCCCCCAACTCGTGTGCCTTCCTCCCACTCGAGGCCCCAATCCCGCATCGCCCGAAGGATCGGCTTGAGCGATTCTCCCTTTTTTGTGAGCCGGTAGGCGAAATGTTTTCCCCCGACAGTTGCCGGGACGCGTTCGGCAATTTTTTGAGAAACGAGCCGTTCGAGACGCGCGCTGAGGATGTTCGTTGGGATGCCTTCAGGCGAACTAACAAAATCCTTGAATCGGGATCCCCCGAAAAACAAATCTCGCACCACAAGCAAAGTCCAACGATCACCGACAAGATCGAGAGCGCATGCAATCGGACAAAGTGAGCGTCGACGCCTTTCGGACGCTTTAGAGGCTGTTGGTTTAGACTTTTTAGCAATAGTCATGGTTCATTAGCATCTCACAAAAACACTTGCATTTCACAAGTATTTTACTTGCATTTTTAAAGTAAAAGGCAATATGTATGGCATGATGCCCTTACCTGTTGCGCCAAGCGCATTACTCATCGGAGGATTTGTCGTTCTCGCGATCTCTCTGGTTGCGACCTATGCGCTTACTCTGAAGTCTTGGGGTTTCGCCGCAGGCGGAAGCATTTGGTTACTCGTAACCGGACTACTGGGAGACAGCGGCGTTCTGGCTGACTTCTCCTCAACACCGCCACCAATACTCCCATTCCTTCTATTGGTTTTCGCAGGCAGCGCGCTACTCGCATTCTCCCCCTTCGGCAAACGAATCGCAGCCTTACCGCTGACTTTTCTTGTTGGATTTCTGGCGTTTCGAGTTCCGGTCGAATGGCTGATTCACCGCGCCGTCGGTGAAGGCGTCGCTCCACCACAGATGACATGGACGGGAATGAACTTTGACATTCTGGCCGGAGTTTCGGCGCTCATTCTGATCCCCTTTGTGAAGCGAATACCTCGTTGGGGCATCTTACTCTGGAACAGTTGTGCGCTCGCTCTATTACTGTGGATAGTCGGCGTAGCGGTTTTAAGTATGCCAACAGCAATTCAACAAATCAAACCGGACAATATTTGGGTCGTTTGGTTTCCGTTTATCTGGTTGCCTACAGTGGCAGTGACCGCAGCCTTGATAGGACACCTCGCGATTTTCAGAAAGTTGCTAGGAAATTAAGAGCAGCTTGCAAACCTGCCCCACATTTCCCTCCCCCACAACCTTCCTAGGAAAGCTTCCACGGCGCGCGATACGGCAAGGCCATCAGCTTCTTCTGCGCCTCTGCATCTCCAACGATCTCTTCCTTCGCCGGATCCCATTTTAATTTCCGCCCCAATGCCTGAGACACATAAGCAATATGCCCTGGTGTGATCGAACGGTGCGCAGTCTCGGCTGGAGCCACGCACTCCGTCCGGTTTTTGACTCCATCAATAAAATTGCGGTGATGATTCGGCGACTTGTATGCCTTTTTTGATCCGGCTTTAAAATCCTTCTTCACCCATTCCTGATTCGATGCTTCCAATTTGCCGCGAGTAACAGACACCCAGCCATTTTCACCGATCCACTTGGTTCCCATGTCATTCACTGAGCCGATACTCGTCTCGATTCCTCCGGCGTAAGTGCAACGCACCTCATAATCCACCGGCGAGTTGTAAACATCCGTTTCAGGATAAGTCCAGCCCACGGCTTCCACTGTCTGCGGACCGCTTTTGTCCATCCCTATCGCCCAGTGATTGATATCGTTGTGATGCCCGATCCAATCCATCAGCTGACCACCGCCATAAGCCAGATGCCAACGCCAGTTCCAGTGGTTGCGTGCTTTCATATAAGGCAACATTGGACTCGGCCCGGTCCAGAAATCGTAATCCAAATGATCCGGAGGCGTGGTATTTTTTGTATCACCCAATGGTTGGTTATGCCCCTTGGGCAATCCCACCTTAACTTCTTTCACCTTGCCAATCACTCCGTTATGGATCAGCTCCACCGCCTGGTGAAAATTAGCCGTCGATCTTTGCTGTGATCCCGTCTGGAAAATCGCTTTTTGTTTTGCGACTTCCTTATACAGCGCCTGCCCCTCGGCAAACAAATGTGTCACCGGTTTCTCGCAATAGACATCCTTGCCATTTTGCAAAGCTTCCATCGCAGCCAGCGCATGCCAATTATCTGGCGTCGCCACGACGACCGCATCGATATCGTCACGTGCGCACAGTTCCCGGTAATCTGAATAGGTATCACAGCCTTTGTAAGTGCTACCTGCTTGTTTCGAATAATAATCCTCGACCGACGACTTCGCCGCATCCCGGCCCATCGGATTTCCCACCCGCCCTTCGTGTTTGCCGTAGTGCAGAGAGTCGACATCGCAGACCGCCACGATCTGGGTATCTGGCTGCTTCATCAAACCATTCAAATTGGCAAAACCACGTCCGCCTACACCAATCACGCCGATCGTAATGCGTTCGCTAGGTGCAGTTTTGGTTTCTCCTCCAAAAATCGAGGAAGGCATAATCGCCGGAGCGGTCACTGCAGCCGCAGCGGTAGAGAGAAATTGACGACGGGTTTTCATATCTAGTGGAATAAGGGGTTAAAACGTAGAACCAAGCACTCAGGGCAAGGAAACGATAATCAAGCACACTATCTCCTGCACGACAAGTCACCCAGATCAATCCCCTGCAACGATCTCTGTTTGCAAACCCGTCCACCATGCCTACTTTTCTACCTATCTCACACTCAAACAACTTCCTTCATGTGCCCTCGCCCGCGCCTCTTTCTAATCCCTTTATTGTTTCTCGCTGCCACCTCACAAGCCGGCGACTGGCCGACTTTCCGCGGTGACATCCAGAGGCGTGGGATCACTGATGAAAAAATAAATCCATCCTCCTTAAAAAACCAATGGACCTGGCGCAGTAACTCTCCCCCACAAACAGCCTGGGCGGCTCCAGCGAGATGGGATGCTTACGCAAAAATTGTGAATTTACGAGCGATGCGAAATTACGACGCGGCCTTTGGAGTGGCCGTCGTCGGACAATCAGCCTTCGTAGCTTCTTCAAGCGAAGATTCAGTGATCTGCCTGGATCTTACGTCTGGAAAAGTACGCTGGAGGTTCTGGACGGATGGCCCAGTAAGGATCACACCCACCGTCGCCGAAGGACGGGTCTTTTTCGGTTCCGATGATGGTCAGGCTTATTGCATTGATGCCAATACCGGTAAACTGATATGGAAATTCCGTCCCCCTGTGGAAGAACCACTGGTGATTCACAACGGCCGCATGATCTCCCGTTGGCCCTGCCGCACCGGCGTATTGGTCAAAAACGGAAAAGCTTACTGCGGCTTTTCGATGCTGCCCTGGGATCCCTCATTCATCTGTGCCCTCGATGTCAAAACAGGCAAAACGGATGCTCCAGGCTGTTTTGTACGCAAGCTAAATAACGCCACCATCGAAGGAGCAATGGCAGCGTCCGACACCCTATTGGTAGCTCCGCAGGGTCGTATCCCACCAATGCTGCTGAATCTTGCCGATGGCACCGACAAAGGAGGGTTGAAAGGTTATGACGGGAAAAAGAAAGGCGGAGGCGGAAGTTTTGTGATGATAGCAGATGATCAAACACTCTGTCATGGCCCAGGCAATCAAACCGGATGG
>JAADHD010000441.1 GCA_013152075.1 Verrucomicrobiota bacterium
CACGCGGTACAGGGAGACCACCTTTAGGGCATTCTTTACCGGCAAATAGCGGTCGCGGTAAAAGCTGATCAGGAAAAAAGAAGTGACGCCGAGAATTTCCCATCCCAGGAAAATGGTCTCCAGATTGCCCGCCATCAATACCAGTAACAGGCCGAAGTAGAAGAATTTAATGTTATTAAAAAATCGTTTAAACCCTTTTTCCCGGTGCATATAATTTCTACTGAACATGATAATGATGCCCGTTAAGAAAGTTGCGGTTAATAAATAAACCAGACTGTAGCCATCGATCAAAAAGCTGATCGAAAAGTCGGCCTTTCCGGTGTGATATAAAACCGGGCCTTCCACAAAAATGGGCTGAAAGCCATTCCCAACCCAGAGGATGGCCACAACAATCAGAATCACGTAATCAATCGCTACACCGGCTATAGATGTGGCGAAGATGGCCTTTTCGTTATCATTGGGAAACAGATAGCTGATGACTAGCGACAAAAAAGGAACGAGCAGCAAGGCGTATAATAACAAACTCATGTTCATGGTATTCTATTTTGAATAAACGTAGGTCGGGATGTTTTCCTCGGTGGCATCGAGGATGTGGTTGGTTTTCATCTCCGGCCTTTCTTTGATCACCCTGTTGATGTCATCGGTGAGTAAGACTTCCTTTAAGGGCGTGTATTTTTCGAAGTTTCCGTTGCGGAATAAATACAGATTGCCGTCTTCGGGAGATATGGCGACCAGATGTATCCAGCCCTTATCAAACCAATCATAGATGGAGGAGGAGGATTTAATGATTTCCAGAATGATCTCGGGGCGATGCTCTATCATCATCAATAAACGAACAGGGTCATGATTCTCGATCATCTGCAATGGCAGGCCTGTTCGGATGTCGCCATCACTGCTGTTGGTAACGCCAATGAGTCCGGTTACATTATGAGGCAGTTTTGTTCCTGCGCCCATTTTTTCAATGTCCATTCTAGAGAAATAATACTCCAGGTTGATGCCGCCACATACGCCTGGAAGCGGTCCGAGAACTTGAGCTAAAATTTCCCCTTCCGGATCGTTGCTGCAATCATAAGATTGCAAAAAAGCGCGGCGATCTAGAAACAATCCTTTGATTTTATCCCTCGAACCTATGTGACACAGGGCGTTAGTGCCATGCCCTAACTCCGGACGCGGTTCAAAATAGGAAACTGATCTCTGTTTGACCTGCTTGCGAATATTTTTCAGATCTTTGTTGATGTTAATGGAAGAAAAACGTCGGCCTCGCTCCTTGGCATTGTTATCAAGGGCTTTTTCAAAAATGCACTTGTTGAGAGTATGTTTTTTATTGTGGCTGTCTGAGAGCAGGTCTTCGTCATAATACGCCACTTCATCACTGGCGGTGTCATGCATGGCAGCAATGAATCGGGTCGTTTCGGGAATGATCAGGTTTCTCTCGGCTAAAATTTTACGAACTTCTTTATGATTGGCCATGAAGGCATAAACACGGGCATTGACCGCGCCGGGTCTGCCGCTGCAAGCTCCGCAATCATGGGCTCCGTGGTGGGGGTTGTTTGCACTGCTGCTACCGTGGGCGACAATGTAAACGATTGGCGCGAAATCCTGGATCAACCCGATCCCTTTTAAAATGGGTTCGACCACGTCGGCCATTTCGTGGACTTGATAACCGACTTGAACTCCGTTTTCGATCTCCTCCGGATTTTGGTTTTCGATTAATAATTTTCCATTCACATCCATGTGAGCAAAGGCATTGGATATGTCGGCCTGCATTTTAGGGCTGGCTAAATCCAAGGTCATTTTGAAGCCGGCCAACAAACCAATGGAGAAAACAGCGGCCACTCCACGGAAGAAAGAATGGGTTTTGTTGTTGTGAAAAACCTCATATTTCCTGACATGGTTTGATTCCACTTCTTTGATCAGATGAGTTGGCGTGAGGGCGACCGGACAATTTTTGTCATAAAACTTTCCGCCGAAGGGCTGGAAGTAAATAGCCGCCCCGAAAAATCCAGGGGCGCCATAGGTGACACATTGTGGGTCAGCGCTTTCCAGATGTCTGCGGTAGGAGCACTCTCTGTCATCTACACAAAACACCGCTTGAAAACTGGAGAGGCTTTGATTTGAAGCAATGCTGTTTTTTGCCGAATAGGCAACTCCTGAGAGTACGTCATCGTAATAATCCCATTCAAATGCTTCCTGCCAGAGTTGCAGTATTTTTTCCAGTTCGCCATGCTCAACCGGAGATAGGTAATCCGTGGGAACTTCGGTGAAATCCACAGCCAGAGGCTTCCAGTTTTTCCCCAAGGTTTTATCTAGGGCGTCGATTTCCAATAACAATTCGAGCAGAATCAGATCCTGAAATTTGACATTCTTTTTGTAAAAGATGCTGTCGGGATTTTCTTCAATGACCGCCACAATACCACTCCACCCTTTATGCGAGAATTGCTGGTCAAAGAGGTAGTTTTTGTAGTAGTCAGGATTTCCTACTACGATGCCCAGCAGTTTCTCTATGGATAGATCGTCTGCGAAGAGTAGTTGCTTAGCTCTTTTTGATCTGAAAAAACTGGTGTAGCTGTTTTTTTCCAAGATGCGAATGGCTTCGATGAGTCCTTCAGTTTCAAAGGGGAAGTGCCACAGGGCGATTCCCTGATCCAGAAAACTTCCCAAGATTCGGAACAGTAGTGGTTGAATCAAATTGTCGAGGCCGATTTTGTATTGTTTTTTCCACTCTTTTCTAAGATTCCCAACTCGTGGGTTATAGAGGTGTTTCAAATCTGCGTTCAGCATTTTATCCAGAAATTCGTCGACCTTGCCGCGGCCCTTGCTGCGCACGATGACTTGCTCAATTATCTCTTTCCGGATTCTGCCTTGCAGGTGCAGTTTGCGGTAATTATTGATGTTGAAGGTGACGTGGAAACCAAATATCTTCGAGGCACTGAATATGCCGTCGAAGAACTCCTTGTCCTGAAATGAATGCAAGGAGTTGTGGTGCACAAAATCCTTTAAAGTCGATTGCGCCGGCAGATAGTGCTTCAACTCGTGAAGCACCTCGCTTTCATTGAACTTGCTCTTTTTCATTTTTGCCGGATTTAGCATGTTCTTTTATGGGTGGCCAGATTATGTCCCGAGAGGGGGGTTAGTTTATCGAGTCCCAACAAGGTCACTTTTCCTCCCGTATCTTCGTAGTCGTGTTTGAAGTGATGGAGGTTTTCCAGGAAAGAATGATCCACCAATTTCACGCTGTCAGACAATTCGATCGTGATATTGTTTTTTTCGGGAAGGCCTTCGATGTGCTTTTTGATTCCGAGATAATTCGAAAACACAGCGGCATTGTCGATGACTACCGTGTAGCTGCCTTGGTTGTCGTTTTGCACATGCACAGAAGCTTTAAACAGGTGTTTGGCGTGAACTCCACGAACTAGATGGATGATCAGCTTCAGGATGATACCCGCTGCTATGCCAAGCAATAGGTCCTCTGCTAGAGTAACGACGATGGTTGTTAAAAAGATCGCCAGTTGGTCTTTGCCGATTTTCGACATGTGCCAGAATTCTTTTGGGTGGGCCAGGTTTATGCCTACTGAAATCAACATGGCGGCCAGAGCTGCGTTGGGTATCATTTCCAGAATAGGATAAGCGGCCAGCACGAAGACCAGCAGGAACATCCCGTGGAAGAAGTTGGCCCAGCGCGTTTTGGCTCCGTTTTTAATATTTGCCGAGCTTCTGGCAACTTCTGAAATCATGGGGTATCCCCCCAAGAGGGCGGTGAGAGTGTTGCCAATCCCTATCGCGATCAAGTCCTTATTGGGGGACGATTTTCTTTTGTAAGGGTCCAGTAAATCAATCGCCTTCACCGTTAAGAGGCTTTCCAATGTTCCAACTAAAGCGAACATGACTACGTATTTGATAAAGATGCCCGCGTGCGCCGTTCCGGCAAAACTGGCATTGATGGCAATGCTATCGATCAGACTGCCCACTTTTACCAGGGTGTAAACAGGTTCCGTTTTGGCGAAATTCATGTATAGCCCGGCGGGAATCGCGAACAGGAGTACGACCAAAGGAGCGGGAATTTTGGAAAGCATTTTGTTTTTTATGAGGGGCCATCCCAACATTATGAACAAGGTTATGAGACCGACAACAGTGGCTCGCGGGTCAAGGTTTTCTATAAATTTGGGGATGTCGTAAAATAGTTCGAAAGGGCCCTCTCCTTTGCTCAGGCTGGGATTGTCGTTTAATAATACCGGGATTTGTTTAGCTATGATGATCAAGCCAATGGCAGCCAACATTCCGTGAATGGCAGACAGAGGAAAAAAATCTACAAACTTACCGAGCTTGGTGACTCCGAATATGATTTGCACAATTCCC
>JAADHD010000128.1 GCA_013152075.1 Verrucomicrobiota bacterium
ATTCGTTTTTGCCTGCGCAATCTGCTTGAGTAGAAAACGATCAATGCCTGCGATCATTTTCGAACTGAGATCACTGGTATCAGTCAAGGCCTTGGTATTTGGAAGCGGCTTCTGATCAGGGGCTTTTTCCAATACCGCCCAGTCTGGTGATTCCTTTTTTTTGTTTTGAGCTACACAGGGCTGTTGAAACAGGCAGGCGGAAGTGCAGGCGAAAGCGATGAGGAGGGTTAAACGGGGAGAGGGCATGATTCACAGAATAAGGCATCAAGATGGGTGATAAGCCAGTGAAAAACACTTGGTGCAGGGTGCTTGTCCCTCCGGTAAAAGCATCCGTATCGAAAATTTTGTTTGTCATTTTGGCCAAGATCGGGTTTAGATTCAAATCATGATGATTCTAAAGAAAACTTTTTTACTGATCGCTGTGTTTGCCAGCGCAGGACTTTTTGTTCAGGCGCAGGAGAAAGCTGGCAAGGTGATGGCAGGGGCCTTTATTTTCAAATACGCCAAACCTTGGATGGAAAAGCCCAGCAGTAGCTCAATGCGAGCTGGCGAGTTGACTTACAAGTTTGAAGAAAGCAAAGCGCTGGAGGATGTTCACGCTGTGTTCTACTATTTCGGACAGGGGCAGGGTGGAGACACGGGTGATAATATCAAGCGCTGGGTTGGACAATTTCAGGGGCAGCCAAAATCCGAATCAGAGGTGGTTGAAATCAACGGTACCAAAGTGACTTTTCTTACTGCGTCAGGCACTTATATGGAATCGTCAGGCGGCCCTTTTGCGGGCAAAAAAACAGCGAGGCCGAATTACATTTTGTTGGGCGCGGTTGTTGAAAGTAGTCAGGGGAGCGTGTTTGTGAAACTTTTCGGCCCGGAAAAGTCTGTGGAAGAGGTCAAAAAACCTTTTAGGGAACTGGTGCGTAGCGCATTGGAAAAATGAGCTGACCGTGCTAAGCAATATTGAGTTATTCAAAGGAGCTGACTCAATGGCACTGAAAACAATTGCCAATCCGGGAACTATTCAAAAGGCGCAAAGCCTGAAGCTGTTGTTGGGATCCATTGGGATCGAGGCGTTCATCCCGGATGAGTTAATGGCAGGTATCGCTCCGCACCTGTTCATGACCCGGACTGGTGTGCGGGTTCAAGTGGAGGAAGAAGAAGAGGAGGATGCGATGCGACTGATTGAGGATGGCTTTGAGTTGATCGAGGATGAGGAGGCGCATTGAAGGGAATGGCCTCTATTGCATGAGAGTCCTCCTGGTATTTATTCCACCTCAAGGAACTTCACGCAGATGGGGGAGGGTACGTCGATTTTGTTTCCGGTAAATTTCAGTTCGCCGGTATTTTGATCGATTTTAAAAACGGCAACCGTGTGGGATTTTTGCCCAGCGGCAAGGAGGAATTCCCCAGTGTTGTCGATGCCGAAATTTCTCGGAGTTTCTCCCTGGATGTTTTCCCGTTCCACGAAAGTGAGCTTCCCGTTTTTAGGATTGATTGAATATACAGCGATCGTGTCGTGACCTCGATTGGAGACGTAGAGGAACTTGCCGCTTTTGTGAACCTGGATTTCGGCGGTGGAGAGGCCGGTGAAATCGATGCCTTCCGGAACGGTGCCGATCGTTTGAAAGGGGGTGAGAGTGCCTTTGTCGTCATCGAAATTGAAACCGGTGACGGTCATGAGCATTTCGCCATTGGTGTAAGCCCATTTACCGTTGGGGTGAAAAGCGAAGTGCCTAGGGCCTGATCCGGGAGGAACCGTTCCGGCTCCGTGAGAGGTCATGGTGCCTTTGGCTGGATCCAGTTTGTAAATAAGCACTTTGTCTAGGCCGAGGTCAGCGACAAAAGCATAGTTGTCATTGGGGCCAGGGTTGATTGAATGGGCGTGAGGTCCTTTTTGACGCTTTTCATTTACACTGGAACCTTCGTGCTGAATGAAGCTGGCCGGTTTTTTGAGTGATCCGTCTTCGTTTACTCCCATGGAGGAGCAAGAGCCTCCGCTGTAATTTGCAACCATCGCCACTCGGCCTTGGTGATCGAGTGATACGTGACAAGGGCCGCGTCCACCTGAGGGCTGCTGATTGATCAGCGTTAGTTCTCCGCTTTTGTGATCGATGCGGAAGGCGCTGACGCCGCCAGTAGTTTTGGCGTCGTGATCGGGGATGGATGCGGCGACGGCGTAGAGGTATTTTTTATTGGGGTGGATCGCAAGGAAGCCGGGGCGATTGGCTTTGGTGGCTAGTTTAGCTTCACTGAGCTTGCCCGTAGCTGTATCAAGTTTGGAAACGTATATTCCCTCGGCGTCACCACCGCCGGTTCCAAAATAGACCCACTGATCTTCGGAGTGCAGGCTTGAAGTAAAGGCGGATAGACCAAGAATGGTGGTGAGGAGGATGGATGAGAGTTTCATGAGGTGTAGCTTTCCTTATGAATGGGGAAAATGCACGAAAATCTTGCGCGGACTTTGTGAAAAACTTTTATGATTGAGAACAAGTGCGACCAAAAAAGAACCAAAAAAATGTCCGGCCGGACATTTTTTTGGTTCTTTTGGATTTTGATTGGTTGTTGTGTTGGAAAGGCGGGACTTTGGGATGGGTGGCATGGAAGAACTTCCTTTTAGGTGCTTGGGGATTTTTGTGCCATGGTGGGCTTGGACTGGAACGAGGTCTGTTTATTTATGTCGAGTGAAATTGTTAAAGGAAATCAGGGAGCGGTTGATGAGTTTGTAGCCGTAAGCAATCGCGAGCGCTTTCAGCGGGCGCTGCAGTGTCAAAATTCCGGTCGTCCTCCGGTGTGGCTGATGCGCCAGGCGGGGAGGGTGCTGCCCGAATACCGCGCCTTGAAGGAAAAGCATAGTTTTGTCGAAATGGTGCGCACTCCGGAGTTGGCGACGGAGGTGACCTTGCAACCGATCGAGCGTTTTGATTTTGATGCAGCGATTTTGTTCAGCGATATTCTGGTAATCGCCGAAGCGATGGGGCAGAAATATGGATTTCGTGAGCAGGGCGGCATCGAGATGGAATTCACCGTTGATGGGGCGGCGGAAATTGATCGCTTGAATGCAGAGGGTGTTGCCGAGCGACTTGATTATGTGGGGAAGGCTCTGCCGATGATTCGATCCGCCTTGGGCGATAAGACGGGCTTAATCGGTTTTGCTGGGGCTCCGTGGACGTTGGCCAACTACATGATGGAGGGCGGTAGTGCGAAGGAGTTTTTGAAAGCCAAGGAATTGTATTATTCCGAGCCTAAATTGTTTGAGCGTTTGATGGGCAAGTTGACGGTTGCTGTTACGGAATATCTGCAAATGCAAATTGATGCAGGCGTAGATGCCTTGCAGATTTTTGATACTCAGGGCTCTTGTTTGGCTGCCAGTGATTTCATGGCGGCCTCGGGCCGTTGGATCGGGGAGATCATTGCCGGATTGAAAAATGCTCCGCCGGTGATCGTTTTTGCCAAAGGAGTGAATAGTAACTGGTCGTCTTTGGCTTCTACCGGAGCGCAGGTGTTGAGCGTGGATTGGACGGTGGATTTGCCGTCGCTGAGAGAGGCGCTTCCGAAAGGCGTGGGGATTCAGGGTAATCTTGATCCGTATCTGTTGAGATCGACTCCGGAAATTGTAGCTAGAGAGGCGCAGAAGGTTATGGATTCACTGAATGGATTTTCGGGACATATTTTCAACCTCGGTCACGGAGTGACACCGGAGTGCAAATTGGAGTGCATCGAGAGTTTGGTTGAGACGGTGAAGGGATCGTAAGAAGAGCAAGAGAACCGCGAATGGACGCGAATAAACGCTAATAAGATAAGATTTTGATATGTGTGGTGGGATAGAGCAAAGCGTCCTGTTGATCTGTTTAAATTAAGGGTAAGGGCAGGTTTGTCCTGCCAGGAAAAACAGCAATGCAATCGGTAAATGTAGATTTGGATTTGATTCGGAAATTCAATGTTCCGGGGCCGCGCTATACCTCTTATCCGCCAGCGAACCATTTCACGGATGAGTTTGATCGTGTTGAGTGGGAAACGCATATTGCCCGTAACAACGAAACGGCTGAGCGTGATTTGTCGTTGTATTTTCATCTACCGTTTTGTGAAAGTCTGTGTTGGTTCTGCGGATGCACGACAGTGATCACAACAAAGCAGGACAAGAGTCGGGTGTATCTTGAATATCTCGAAAAGGAGATGGATCTGATGCTGGAAAAAATCCATCCTGATCGTCAGGTGGCTCAATTGCACCTCGGGGGCGGAACGCCGACTTTTTTGACGGCAGAAGAGATTCTTAAATTGGGAGGAATGGTCAAATCCCGCTTTAAGATCGGCCCTGATCTTGAGGCAGGGGTAGAGGTGGATCCTCGACGATTGACTGA
>JAADHD010000443.1 GCA_013152075.1 Verrucomicrobiota bacterium
GTTTCCAGAAAGCGTATTTGCGTGTTGTACTTATCATCGGGCAAAGCCAGAACTCTGGTCACTGTCGCTTCTTGATTTGCAAAGGACTCTTTCATTTCCGTGACATCGTTGATCGAATCCAAAAACACCTCAGCCGTCATACGTCGGGGAATAAATCGTGAGTAATTTTGCTTGTCTCCCAAGTTGAATTCATTGGGATTCGGGCTCAGCTGATAACTTTGGCTATTGGCGATGACTTTCACCAAGGCCTTCAGGTCATACTTACTTTTCACAAAATAATCGGCCAGTTCATCGAGCAGTTCAGGATGGCTGGGGGGATTGGTTGCTCGAATGTCATCAATGGGATCGACTAATCCTCTACCGAAGAACTGTTTCCAATAACGGTTCACCAAAGCTTTTGCGAGATAGGGATTTTTAGCATCAGCTGTCCAATCTGCCAGAGAAAAGCGCGGATCTTTATACTTTGAAATATTCAATTTCTCACCCCCCAAAAGGGTTGGGGAAGATTCTTTGAAAGTATTGAGTTTTTTCGCCCTTACCAAAACCAACTCATCTTTGGTGACCCCGGGCTTGATTGTCAGGCCGGAAAAGAAAGCCGTGAGACCGCTGTAGTCTTTCATGCTCCACTTATCAAAGGGGTGGTGATGGCATTGAGCGCAGGCGATCCTCACGCCCAAAAATATTTGCGCGTAATCTTCACTTCGTTCTTTCGCCTCAACAACAAAGTCCTTATCATTTTTGAACGAGCGGTACCAAAGAACCGAAGGATTGGAGCTCGATTCACCTGACGCCGTTACGATGGATTTAACAAACTCATCGTAAGGCATGTTGTGTTTCATCGCGTTGTGAATCCAATCGTAAAACGCAAAGGTCGCTCTGGCGCCATCATATCTGGAGCGTTTGTTTTTCAGCACAGTCGCCCACTTGTTGGCAAAATTATGCGAGTAACCCGGATCCTCCAGCAAGCGGTCAATGGCTTTACTTCTTTTCTCCTTGGTCTTGTCCGCGAGGAAGGATTTGATTTCTTCCACCGTCGGCAAGCGGCCGGCAACATCCAAACTCACTCGTCTAAGAAACGTCTGATCATCACAGGGAGCCGATGGCGGCAAACCCAGCAACTCCAGTTTTTTGAAAACGTGCTTATCAATGAAATTTCTTTGCGGCGGCGCTTTTACCATTTCCCCGAGTGTGATGTTGCCAAAAAATGTGGCTACGTGCTCTTTGAATCTCACCAGCACTGAGGTCGATCCCCACAATTCCTTGAACTCCACATGCCCATTTTCGTCCACCTCCGCCATCTCCTCCTGGTTCGCTTCATACTGCGCCACATGGGTGATGTCCTGTCGGCTGCCGTCATTGTAAATGGCGGTCACGACGACTTGCTGCGTGTCATTAGGCTCATAGGTTCGCGCGGTTGGAAAAAGTTCAATGCGCTCCACTTTGCGTTTTGCCTCAGGATCATAAGGCATGCCCTGAGCAATCCAGCGCCTGACCGCTGCATAAGGCTCGGAACCTATTTCCCAACGCACTCCGCCCTCATGAGGAATTTCACCCGTGGCTTTCAGTAATAACAAACTCTGGTCCGGAGCCGCCGGAGAAGCCCGTCGTCCTCTGTTCTCATAGACGATGTAGCGAAAATCTTTTTCGGGTTCATATCCCAGCAGCGACAAGCGAAAACCATCCCGTCCTCCTTTTTTCCCATGACAAGCCCCGCTGTTGCAGCTGGACCGAGTCAGGATGGGAATGACTTCATTGGCAAAATCAGCAGGACTGATTTTCTCCATGTCAGTGACCTCAAAAGGAATGCTGACGTCCTTAGCTCCTTTCAATTGCACCGTGATAATGCCCTTACCGTTTTTAAGCGGTTTCACCAGTCCACTGGCATGGCACAACACCAAACCGGCCGGCTTGACCACGTAAGTCACCTTATGCGTAACGTCCGCCAGCTTCGCTCCCTGCTTCGCGGTCACCACTACTTGCTGACCCGAAGTTTTCCCTTTCAGAGCGATAGGTTTGAATTCCCCCGATTGAGCCGCAATGCTCAGCTGCGTGTCCGCCCAGGCAGATACTGAAATCGCCCCAATGCAGAGGCCCGTCAAAAAAACCTTGATCATAGCGACTATGACTTGAGCAATTCCTTGATAGCCTTGCCGAATGGAAGAACCGGAATCGGACGATCGAGCTCATCACGCAAGACAAGGTTGTGATCAATGCCCAGATGTTGCAGCATGTTCACCCACAAATCGTTCGGGGTCATCGCCCGGTCGATAGGATATTCGCCCTTCGAGTTAGTGGCTCCGATGACCTGTCCCATATTCATGCCGCCTCCGGAAACCAAAACGGACATTGCCTTCGGCCAGTGATCCCGGCCCGGTTGCAATACGCCTGTTTTTGTTCCCGACGCAGGATTGATTTTAGGCGTATGCCCAAACTCACCCGTCACGACGATCATGGTGTTTTTGTCCATGCCCTTCTGATAGATGTCCTCGATGAGAGCCGTGAGCGCTTTGTCATACGGCGGCAGACGCCATTCCAGATCCTTGTGCAGATTACAGTTCACCGAATGGCAATCCCAGTTACTAGCAGATGTCTTAGGCACGGTGGCAAATGGGCGGCTCCAGTTCACGTTGACAAAACGAGCCCCATCTTCAACTAAACGTCTAGCCAGAAGCGCCTTTTGACCAAAATCATTCATCCCGTAACGCTCCCTGGTTTTTTTCGATTCTTTCTTCAAGTCGAAAGCGTTTTTGACTTTTTCACTGGTGAGCATCGCCAAAGCCTGATCATTGAATTTATCGATCGCTTTGATCGTTCCATCCCCGTCGATGTCTCTGCGCACTTTATCAAAACCTTCCAACAGCATCATTCGGTCGGTCAGACGATTCGCCAGTTTGTCATCGACACCAATGTTCGCGACTTTAAAATTCGGAGAACTCGGATCCCCGGGAACAAGAAAAGGGGCGTTTGCCTGTCCCAACCAAGCCGGCCCCATCGTTCCAACCGAGCCATAACCCAGTCCGATGACTGAAGGCATGCCGTAATCAGACAAAGGCCCCAGTTGCTGTTTGATGACCGCAGAAATTGCCGGCGAATCATTGATCGTGCCATTCGGAATTTTCGGATCCCTTGCCATCATGAAGCGTTTACTTCCTCCCCCATGATCTGAAAAATCGTGATGCATCGAACGGATGATCGAAAATTTATCCGCAATTTTGGCATGCATCGGCATCAGCTCGCTGACCTGTATTTCCGGCACATTGGTTTTGATCGGCGAGAAAATCCCGCGGTACTCAATCGGAGCGTCCGGCTTCATGTCATACATGTCCATGTGCGGCAAACCGCCCGGCAACCAGATGAATATCACATTAGTGTCTTTGTTCGGCTCAACAACCGCGTTCACCACCTGCATCGGCAAGGCAGCAGCCGAACCGGCCATCAAACCAAGCTTCAACATCTTTCTGCGATCCATACTGATACCACTTGCTGGAATATATTTTTTCATCATCACTGAATTTCTCGACAAAGAATTGGGGTCAAATTGGGGATTTAGTCTTTCCTGCTATTTCCGGAACAAGACTCTAAAATGATAGGGGTCTATTCTTATGACACGTAAAAACGCGTCTCGTTCAAAGGATTCCTGAGAAAACAAGGGCCTTAATCCCTATTCCAAAGGGGTTCAGCACTCAAGCGGCCCATAAATCGCCCCTCCAAACCTCATTATCTGCTATGGCGGCCCAATCTACGCTTTATTGATGATTCAGACAAAGTTCTCCCTTGATCCAAAGCGAAAGACATGGGTCTTTCCGCAAAATCCGATTCGCATCACATGGCCACCTCTTTCACTCTTCCAAAATGGTATGATCTGCACACCCACTTCCGTCAGGGAGCCAATGTGCACCGATACATCGAAGACCATCTGACAATGGCTTGTGCCGGTGCTCTGGCGATGCCGAATACCAGACCCCCGATCTCCCTCATCTCAGGGCCAAAAACTGACAAGGCCTGGTCAATCGAATCCTACCGCGCCGACTTACTAAAGGCTGGCGCAGATGCCTTTGATCAACTCATCACTCCGCTCTATCTCACTCAGGATACCACCGCTGAAATGATCAACGAAGGGGCGAGTTCAGGCCTGCTTCAGGCAGCTAAATATTATCCGCCGCACGGCACGACTAATTCCGAACATGGGGTACCCATCGACGAATGGATCGGCGGCGATGTTTTTCGAGCGATGGAGGATAATAAAATCGTGCTTTGCATCCACGGCGAACAACACGCGCTGACCGGATCAGATTATTTTGATGCAAAACAAACCGCTGAATCAAAATTTTACACTGAATGTTT
>JAADHD010000199.1 GCA_013152075.1 Verrucomicrobiota bacterium
GGTTTTTTCCTTGGGGTATTTCGGTTTTTACAAACAGGGCTGTGTGTGTCCGATCGGATCGATTCAAAATGTGGCGCTCAGTTTGTTTGATACGAACTACGCGGTACCGATTACGGTGACTATCTTCTTTGTCATGCCCTTATTGTTCGCCTTGATGTTTGGACGCGTATTCTGCTCATCCGTATGTGCTCTGGGTGCCATTCAGGACTTGGTGGTGATCAAGCCGATTCAGTTACCCCGAAAGCTGACCATGGCTCTCAGCATGATTCCCTATGTTTACCTTGGGGCGGCTATTCTTCTGGCGGCAACCAAGACCGGATTCATCATTTGTCGTTATGATCCCTTTATCGGTTTTTTCCGACTCAACGGAAACGCCCCTTATCTGTATCTGGGGGCGGGCTTCCTGATTTCGGGAATGTTTATTGCTCGGCCTTATTGCCGTTTTTTCTGTCCTTACGGAGTGTTGCTGGGCTTCATGTCGCGCTTCTCGTGGAAACATTTAACCATCACTCCATCGAAGTGCATCGACTGTCGTTTGTGTGAAGTGTCCTGCCCCTTTGACTATATAGACAAACCCAATACCGGGCTTGCGCGCGAGAACCGGAAAACTGGAGTCCGGCGTCTTGGGGTTCTGTTTGCGATGATGCCGGTTATTATTATCCTTGGCGGATGGATCGGTCATCGGGTGTCGATCCCTCTCTCCAGTTACAACAACACGGTGTTCCTTGCAGAACAGGTGTTGGCGGAAAAACTCTATCCTGGCTTGGAAGAAACGCTCGAAACGCAAACTTACCGCGCGATGGGCATGTCGGAAGATCAGTTGATGACCAGTGCTCAAGAAATTCGGCGAGTGATGAATATGGGCGGCTGGATTCTAGGAGGTTTTATTGGCTTGGTTTTCACGATCAAGTTGATTGGCATTTCGGTTTCACGGGAACAGAAAGACTATGAAGTGGTCAAACCGAGCTGTTTCAGTTGTGGTCGTTGCTGCAGTTATTGCCCAAGTGACGAAATACACGACTTGAATTTCATTGTCGGCAGTAAACCCTACAATGAAGCGATGTCCTTACGAGACCCAATTTATACTCCTCCGGAAAGTGAAGACGGTGGGGAAGATACTGAAACGCCTGCTAAAGAGCCCAAGGAAGAACCTGCTGCGGTTTGATTCCTTATTGTGTATTTTATTTGAAGTAAAAAATTGATGAGAGTTGTTGACTATGAAAAAAGCACCACCTCCATGCCTTACCAGCTTATCAAAGCTGCGGGCATGGTTTCAGGCGTATTTGCACTGGTGGTTTGTGCCTTGCTGATCGCTAATAACCTCAGCTTGAAAAAGACGGATCCGATTCACTCGCCTGCGCTGCAGGTTCTGATCGAGGAACTTAAGACCAATCCTAAGGATCTGGCCTTGCGTGAAGAAATACGTGAACTGGATCAGATATCGCGACGGGCATTTTTTACCAGCGCCCACTTCAACCGCACCGCCATTTATATGTTGGTGGGAGGATTGTTGATTATGGTGATCTCATTCAAAGCGTTGGAATCGTATAAAGAGCTTCCGCCTCTTCCTGACTCTGCTGATGCCAAGGATGACCTGGTTGAGACGGCGAATTGGGCCAGAAAATCTGTTGTTTCAGTGGGGCTGGTTCTGGTTGGCTTTGCGATGATGATTGCCTTGCCGTGGGAAAGTACGCTCAACCTCTCTGATGCCGAATTAGTGCAGGGAATTGATTCTGCTAATCAAGCTGCCGCACAAGCTGAGGCAGCCCTCGTAGCCGGATCGGCAACAACAAAAGCGGCTACTACTGTTGTAAAGCCTAAACCAGTCGCTGATAGTCGGCCGGTTGCCACTGCGGAAGAGCGGCTCAAAAACTGGCCGGGCTTCATGGGGCCCAAAGCAGGTATCGCGGAAGCAAAGGGGTTGCCGACCACCTGGGATGGCGAAAAAGGTGAGGGCATCAAGTGGAAAACGGAAATTCCGCTGCCGGGCTTTAATTCTCCGATCATTTGGGGCGATAAAATTTTTCTCTCAGGAGCGGATGAAAAAACTCGTGAAGTCTATTGTGTGGACGCCAAAAGCGGTGAGATGCTGTGGACAAAGAAGGTGGAAAATATTCCCGGATCACCCAGTGACGAAGAATCACCTGAAGTGAACGATGACACCGGATTTGCTGCGGCAACAATGACTACTGATGGTCTGCGTGTGTTTGCCATTTTTTCGAACGGTGATCTGGTGGCTTTTGACTTTGACGGCAAGCAGGGATGGGGGAAAAATTTGGGCATTCCGGAGAACCCTTACGGTTATTCTTCCTCACTGGTGGTTTATGAAAACCTATTGTTGATTCAGTATGACATCGATGAAAACAGCTTCGTCGCCGGTCTTGATGTGGCCACCGGACAAAAACGATGGAAAACGCCGCGTGATTTTGGCCCTTCTTGGTCTACTCCCGCATTGATCAATACCGGTGAGCGGGATGAACTGATCCTCGCCGCTGATCCCATGGTGGTTTCTTATGATCCCAAGAACGGCAAGGAATTATGGCGCGTCGAATGCCTGGAAGGTGGTGAAATTGCCCCGACTCCGATTTACGCAAACGGCTTGCTCTATGTCGCAGCAGATTACATCAAAGTCGCAGCGATTGATGTGAAAACCCATGAAGTGGTGTGGGAAACAAGCGACATGATTCCCGGCATTGCTACCCCTATAGTCGTGGGTGATTATCTGATCGGCGGACTCGGTGATGGCGGCATGATCTGTTACAACGCCAAGACAGGGGAAGAGGTTTGGATGGAGGACACTGATGATGGGTTTTACGCATCGCCAATTCTTGCGGACGGGAAAATTTACATGGCTGACAGGTCAGGTGTGATGCACATTTTTGAACCCGGCACCGAATACAAATCTCTCAGCAAGCCCGCCTTGGGTGAAGTCATCGTCAGCACAGCCGCAGCTATGGGCGACACTTTATTCATACGTGGAATGAACAACCTCTACCGAATCGGACCATGAGCGAAGAAGCCACTGTGACAGAAAGCAAAACTTGCCCTGGAACTTGCGCAGAAAAACCTGCGCCGGATATTGATGTCACAGCGGTTGACGAGATGGTGGCTCGTATTGGTAAAGATGCCAGACACTTGATCCCTTTGCTTCAAGCGATCCAAAAGAAGTGGAACTGGTTGCCTCCGGTAGCGCTCGAAAAAGTTGCTGAAATCACGGATATTACCCCTGACGCCATCACTGGCGTTTCAACTTTTTACTCCCAGTTTCGTCATCATCCGGTCGGCAAGCACATCGTTAAAACTTGTATAGGAACTGCTTGTCATGTGAGTGGTGCTTCGATTCTGGATGAAACCTTTCGCAGTCACCTGAAAGTGGGGAAGGGCGAACATACCAGCCCGGATGATGTTTTCACTGTTGAAGAGGTTGCCTGTCTTGGGTGTTGTATGCTGGCACCGGTGGTGCAAGTCGATGATACGATCTATGGTGAGGTCGAAGCCTTCAAGATTCCTAATTTGCTTGATGATTTTCTCGCAAACGATGCAGCAATGTCTGGTGGCGGCGAGGGAGACGAAGAAGCTGAACAGAAACATACTACCGGGGAAGTGCGCATTTGCATATGCTCCAGTTGTACTGCTGGTGGAGCTTTTAAAGTTTACGAGCAACTCAAGAGGGTGGTTAGTGACATGAACCTGCCGGTGATGATCAAGAAGGTCGGCTGTCGGGGAGCCTCTTTCGAAACACCGCTGATAGAAGTTTCAGTTTATAACCAAGGGCGGCATCGTTACGGACTGGTCAAGGTTACCGATGTAAGAGGATTGCTGCTAAAACATTTCCAGCCCGCCAGTTGGTTCCAGAGAACCTCGGCAAAGGCTTTTCATTTACTGGAGACTTTACTCACGGATGAGGACTGGGATCCACCCACCCGTTTTTCAAAAGATGTCCGGGCGAAAGTGGACGAGCGATTTGAAGGCCCGCAACAGCGTTGCGTAACCGAACACTCTGGCGTGCTCGATCCCAAGAGCATCGATGACTACATCAAGCATGATGGTTTTGTGGCAATGAAATCGTGTCTCGAAGGCAATGACCCGGAAGGCATTATTCAGGAAATGCTCGACAGTGGACTACGCGGGCGGGGTGGGGCTGGTTTTCCTACCGGAATGAAATGGCGATATACTCGTATCGAGAAAAACGAAACCAAATACATCATTTGTAATGGCGATGAAGGGGATCCGGGCGCTTTCATGGACCGAATGATCCTGGAATCTTTTCCCTTTCGAGTGATTGAAGGAATGGTGATCGCTGCCTATGTCATTGGAGCTG
>JAADHD010000193.1 GCA_013152075.1 Verrucomicrobiota bacterium
TAAGACCGTGGCGATTCTGGTCGAAGTGCTTCAGGGAGAAGGCGGGATTCATTTGCTCAGCGAGGAGTTTTTAAAAACAGCAGAACGCCTGCGTGATGAACATGACTTGCTGTTGCTGTTTGACGAGGTGCAGTGTGGCCTGGGACGCACTGGTGCCAAAAGAAGCTGGGATGATGTTGTCAGTGATGTAGAACCGGATGCGGTGAGTTGGGCCAAGGGATTGGCTGGAGGGTTTCCGATGGGAGCTATCTGGGTGAGCGGAGATCGATCTGCTGGCAATGGGCAACTTTGTGATGCCTTGGGACCGGGAAGTCACGGATCAACTTTTGGTGGCACACCATTGGGCTCAGCGGTGGCTTTGGCGGTGTTGAAGGAGATTGAAAAAGAAAAGCTTTGGGAGAATGCGGCTGAATTGGGTGCTTATATTCAGGAAACTGTCAGGGCCTGGCAACACCCTTTGATAGGTGAAGTGCGGGGCCGGGGATTGATGCTGGGTTTTGTTCTTAATGGGGCGGAATTGAAACAAAGCGTCGATTTCGAAAAAAGTGGCCAAACTCCAGCATTGTTTATGGTGAATCTTCTGATGGAAGCAGGCTTATTGACTGTTCCCGCCGGTGCTGATGTGCTTAGATGGTTGCCCGCATTGAATGTGACACGTGAGGAAGTGGATCTTGGGCTGGCCAAATTAAAGGGAGTTTTGAACGGACTGCAGGCGTAGGGTGAATTTGAATTAAATTGGAATGAAACATTTGTTATCTTTGGAATCCACTACTGGGGAAGAGATCGAGGCTTTGCTGGAATCGGCGGAGGAGTTAAAACACAAACGTTGGGCGAAGGATTTATCTGACAATGATTTGGAAGATCAATGCTGGGCTTTGATGTTCAGTAAATCATCGACTCGGACGCGGGTGAGTTTTGAAGTGGGGATTCGTGAGTTGGGCGGATCGGTGATGTTTTTGTCATCGAACCAGTCTCAACTCGGTCGCGGAGAACCGATAGAGGACACCGCACGGGTGATGGGAAGAATGGTTCACGGGGCGGTGATCCGGACCTTTGCCCAGAGTGATGTCGAACAGTTCGCTGAGCTCAGTGGCATTCCTACGATCAATGCTTTGACCGATGACGAGCATCCCTGCCAGATCCTGGCCGACTTGCTGACGATGAGGGAAAGGCTTGGTGGCTGGGAGGGCCGCAAGGTGGTTTTTTTCGGGGACGGTGATTGCAACGTGGCGAAGTCATGGATGTGGGCGGCGGTGCGCCTGGGGTTTGAACTGGTGATCACGGCTCCCGAAGCTTTCATGCCGTCAGAGGATTACAAAAAAAGTCTAGGTGGTGATGGCTTGGTGCAATTTGTTGCGGATGCCAAAGCTGCTGCTAAGGATGCGGATGTGTTATACACCGATGTGTGGGTGAGCATGGGCAAGGAAGAGGAATCAGCTGATCGCTTGGATGTTTTTAAGCCGTATCAGATTAATGATGAGATTGTGCAGTGCGCTAAGTCCAATGCTCTGGTGATGCATTGTCTGCCAGCTTACCGGGAAAAAGAAATCACCGAGAAGGTTCTCGAAGCGAATGCGGATACGATATTCCAGCAAGCAGAGAATCGGCTTCACGCGCAGAAGGCAGTGTTGAAGGCGGTGGTGGCTGGGTGAGGGGAAAGTCTGAAAAAATCTACCAATCTCGGAGATGGATGAAAGTAGTCAGTGGCTATTAGTCTATGTTGCTTTTCGATTTTTGGAGCAGTGTTTTTTCCCAGTTTTGGAACAGGTTAATATCGTTTCTGAGGAATTTTGGCTTTTGCATCGAGGGTCTGGTTTCGGAAACGATCAGGCCCTGGTAGTCGATTTTTGACAGGGCCTTTAAGACTTTTCGAGCTAGTTTGGGGTTGAAGCTGAGGGGCTGATGTTCCAGAGATCCCGGCTGGTAGCCCGGCAAGTGGACGCGTTTCAGCTGAGAGCCATGTCGTTTCAAAAACTTCTTTAGCACGGGCAGCATCTCAGAGAGAGGGGCTTGCTTCAGGGTATGTTTCCACAAGTGTTCGACATCCAGGGTGAGGTGCTCGTGTGAATCTGCCCAGCGCCAGAAACTTTTCAATTTCAGGCGGTGGTTTTCCACTGCAAGACAAAGGCCCGGATCGATATCAAGTAAGGCTTCGCTGTATAAGCGGTACATGGGCTGGTGAATGACCATGGATTCGCAGTCGAGTAGACGATAGAGCCGGATTGTTTTTTTGAGCTGTTTTTTACTAAGTGGACCGCGATTTATAAAATGTAATCCGTAAGACAGTGGGTAATTTCCGAGTAGTCCGGCAAGTGCTTTTGGTTTTTTGATGGACTTGCTGGTGAGGAAAATCTCAGCATATTCAAAGCCGACTTCGTGGGCATTGGACAAGCGCTCTGGTTGAGGGGCTAGTTTGGTAGCAAATTTAAGCATCAGCAAAATGGTGCGGAAACGGAGGCAGAGCAGGCGGTTTATTTGTCAGTAATTTTATTTTTAAGCAATTCCTTCTGCCATCCTTTTATCTGAATTTTGGCCGTCTGGATAGCAATTTCCAATTTGCGAATATCTTTGTCAATTCTTTCAAAGGCTTTGTTTCGATCGGCAGAAGAGCGTTTGATACGACTACTGCCTCGATTGTATAATTGTGCTGTTTTTAACCGGTCTTTTTTAAGATTCTTGACTTGTTGTTGGGCTGCAACGATTTTTTTTTCCAGTAGGGGGATTTTGTTTTGCAGGGAAATTTGTAAGCGGGCAAGTTCTTTTCTATGGGCTTCGGCGAAGGCAGCTTCGACAAGAGCTTGGGCAAGTCCCGCTGGGCTTGCAGCGGGGGGAGTCTCTTCGGTGACAGGTGATTCAGTAAGCAGAGCACTGGGGGGGACGAGGAAGGGATCATAAAAAAAACGTTGTTGGATTTCCGTAGGGAGATTGGTGGAGGATACCCATGTCCATCCATCTTTGAATTTGATTCGTAGCTTGTCATCGGTGATTTCGGTGACTACCGCCTGGTATAGCTGGCGTTCATTTTTCAGTACGACTGTGCCAAGATCGGTTCCGATGAGTTCTCTTCTGTGGGCAGCTACGCTGGCTGCGAGGCGGGATGAGATGGGGGTAATGGTAGCCTTCAGTGAGGCGTAGTCCGCTTGTAGGGATTGGTATTCGTTTTGCTGGCTTTTCAGGTCTTTCTGAATTCGACTCAGCTCTTCGCTGATGTCTTCGTTGAGGCTCGTATTGGAGGCTTGTCGTAACTTCAGGCTTTCATATGCCTGCTGCAGGGCGGTCATTTTGCTTTGCAGGGTTCGATATTCCTTTTGCAATAATAGGTATTCTTGTTCCGTTTCAGTCAAATTCTGACGTAAAGAATTGGGAGTTCTGTTGTCAGGTTTACATGAGATAAGAGTCAGTAATAGTGTTACTGAAGCGAAGGCGAAATAATGGGGCACGCTGGTATGCATCAAATTGAGACCGTCTTAATATAATACTGTAATCTGTTGCCTTAGAGGAGAAGAATCAATTCACAAATGGCTGAATTGCGTCTGATTGTGAAGCGGGTTATGCTTCGTTGATGATAAAAATTTTCTTACACAAGCAATTCGGCAAGGCCTTGCTCTTGGGCTTAATGTTCTTTTCTCTCTCCTGTGATGGGCCGAAGGAGAAGGTTGGAGATTCAGGTGGAGATACGTCTGGCGGAAAAGTGACGCAAGACGTTGATCAGGATTGGCCCTTGTTTCGGCGGGATGCAGAAATGCAGGGGGTGTCATTGGAGGATTTGAAGGCTCCCCTCAAATTAGTTTGGGAATTCCTTCCTCCTGATCTGGTGGCAAAAAGCGAAGAAGGGGCTGCTGGAAAAAAAGTAACGAAAAAAAGAAAGCGTGGCTATCCGATCCAGGCGACGGCAGTGATTGTGGATGGACTGGTTTATGTTGGTTCGCAGGAGGGGCGTTTCTTTTGCCTTGATCTGAAAGATGGAAAAATGAAGTGGGAGTTCAAATCAGAGGGGCTGATTAGCGGGCCGGCGGCGGTCATTGGTGACAAAGTGGTATTTGGCTGTCAGTATGGTTTTCTCTACGCTCTGGATAGAAAAAGCGGCGAGCAACTTTGGCGTTTCGAAGCGGATGACAAGATCGAAGGAGGGGTTAATGCCTTGGCGATGAAAAATCCGGCAACAGGTAAAGATCAAACGAGATTATTTTTTGGCAGTTACGATAATCATCTCTATGCCGTAGATGCCAAGACAGGGGAATTGATCTGGAAGTACGAGACGGATAATTATCTGGTCGCTACGCCTTCAGTAGTTGGTGGAGATGATCCTTCGGTGATTG
>JAADHD010000120.1 GCA_013152075.1 Verrucomicrobiota bacterium
CGGGGATGCTCCTGCCGGATCCGAGGAGGTGAAGGAAGCGCCTGAGCCTGAGCCTGAGCCTGAGCCTGAGCCTGAGCCTGAGGAAGCTGTTGCCGTAGCGGTGGCGGAAGAAGATTCGGAAGAAGTGATGGTGGCGGCAGTGGTGGAAGAAGAGCAAGTATCTGAACCGGTGAAAGCGCAGGTGGAGGGATCGGAGCCAGTAAAGCCTCGTTCATTGCGACCGCCGGGAACCTCACCAACGGGCCCTGATCCCGAAGCCGGATCCGCTCCGGTGAGACCACGCTCTCTGCGTCCTCCGGGAGCTGAAGAAGACGAGGAAGAAGAAGTTTCACATTCCGGAGCAGTGGCCGCAGCGGCTGTTGCTGGAGCAGCAGTTGTTACAGCAGTTGTTACAGGCGCTGGAGACGGAGATGGAGATGGGACTGGACCGGATGATGGCGGAGATCGCTCCTTTATCGTCGCTGAGGGAGAAGCGATATCGGTGCATGATAAGGATTCTGATACTAAGGAAAAGGTATCGGCATTGACGGCGGCCTTGCTGGTGCATGTGGCGATAGCCCTATTGTTAACTTTGTATGTGATCACATCGCCACGCCAACCACCACCACAGTTTTCGGTGCAGGCTGCTTCGACGGACACCTCGGATGATATATCGAGTGAGAAAGTGCAGAAGATGCAGAAGACAAAGAGTTCGCCGGTGACCGCTGCGATGCCGGTGATCAGTGTGGCGTCGTTTTCATCTGTGGCGATACCTGAAGTGACTGAAGCGGTGAATGATCTGGCGCTGGTGAGTATGAGTGCGGATACCGGGACAGGATTTGGGATGTCGATGGGGGGATTTGGAGACGTGTCCAATATGGGAGCGATCCCTGCGGCGATGAGATCGCGTTGTAGTATGTCGCAACGGATGAAACGTTTGCGTGAAAGCGGTGGGGATGAAGGGGCCGAGCGAGTGGTGCGCAATGCGCTGGGTTGGCTGGCATTAAACCAGAACAAGGACGGATCATGGGGTAAAGATTTTAAATGCGCGATGACTGGGGTAGCTTTGTTAGCCTTCCTGGGTCACTGTGAAACACCCGAGTCTCCCAAATATGGTAAGACGGTGGTGGATGCGGCGCTCTTTCTGATGGATCGAGGCTTGAAGAACAAGGGCAAGCTTTGGAGTAACGACCTTCCCAAGGGATCAGCCTACACGCATGGCATGGCGGCTTATGGATTGGCGGAGTTGTATACGATGACAAAAGAGAGTGGGCGTGAGATTCCGCGATTGGAGTCAGTGTTGCGTAAAGCGGCCAAAGTGATCGTTGATGGTCAGGATGAGCGTGGCGGATGGAACTATGGATTTCGTAAGAGCGGAACCAGTGATTTGTCAGTAGGGGGATGGCAATTTCAGGCATTGAAGGCGTTGCATAATACTGGCCGAAAGTTTCCAGGAGTGGAGAAAGCGATGGATAAAGCGGTCAAATACATCAAAGACACTCAGGATTCCCAAGGAGCTTTTAAATACAATTCCAAGGACGAAAAAGGAAAAAAATCAATGGCTGCTGTGGGAATGTTGGCTTTGCAAATGTGGCATCAGGAAGATTCAGCTGAAGGAAAAAAGGCAATGGGTTATAACCGCAAGGCTTTTGCTAATCCAGGCATCAGTGATTATTACACTGCCTACTATGCGACTCAGGTGTTTTTCCTGCATGGAGGAGATGACTGGACGAAGTATAATACCTTGTTCCAAAAGAAAATACTGGCGGCTCAGAACAAAGATGGATCCTGGGGCAAACCCAATCAGAATCATGGTGGCCCGGATTCGCAAATACTGTCAACCTGCTGGGCGACCTTGACGCTTGAGGTTTATTATCGCTATCTACCGACGACCGATAAGGTCGATGGTTTGAAAGTGGGGATGAAATAAGTAGCGGCCGAAGATGCTTTTAAAGGCGTCAGGTCGTGGCCAGTTGGTCTGATGCAGGGAGCAAAACAGCGCGTATAATTTTTCATTGGCATAGTGTAAAGCGGTGGCTCTGACATCATGGATGAAATAGTAAGCCAGTTGAGCGCCCATTTGGAAAATTATCCAAATGATTGGGAACGCCGTCTGGAATTGGCTGAAAGGTATTTCAGTCATGATGCTCATGACGAAATTGCTGAATTATTTCGTCAGGCCCCGATTCCTCCGGTGTCGCAACAACAGGCTCACCTGGCGGTTGAATTGACTGCCGGCGGAGATCTTTCCGGTTTGAATAAGGTATTGTCGGACTTTGCTGCTGCCAATAATGGGGATGCCTGGGCGCATTATGTGTATGCGAGAATCCTGACGCACCAACAGCATTTCGATGAGGCGCGGACTGAGTATGCACTGGCAGTGTCTCTGGATGGCAGTAAAAAGGACGCCAAACTGGAAGAGCTCCTCGCTGTAAACGACGCAAGTGACTCAGCTGAAATGCAGCCGGTCAAAGAGAGGGCGGCCGAAAAATTTGTCGGGAAAACCTTCATGGTAGCCTTGGGAGACGCTGCCAAGCCGAAGGCAAAAGCGCCGGATGACAAGGAGAAGTTAAGAGCCTTGATCGCGGCAGTGCTTGTGCATGTTGTCTTGTTGATTGCTTTTGCCTGGGTTGTTGTTTCGGCAGCACCGGAAAATCCCCCTTTAATCGAGGCGGTGTCTGTTCATTCGTTGGATGAAGATTCTCTATCTCAGCAGAGAGCCAAAACGCTGCAGAGCGAAGTGTTGCAAAGCGCTGATTCCAGAGTGGCGGTTAACCTGGACTCGCTATCATCGATAACGGCACCGGATTTCAACCCTCAGGTTGAATCCTTCGGCCCTGTTGGTCTCGGAAGTTACGGGCGCAGTATGAGTTTTTCAAAAGGCTCCGGTGGCGGGAAGGTTTCCTTTTTTGGCTCGAAAACCCGGGCCAGGCGGGTGGTTTTTGTGGTGGATTTTTCTGCATCAATGATTGGTGCCAAGGAAAAACTGATGCGACAGGAATTAACAAAGTCTGTGAAAGCTCTGCCAGACACCTTGGAGTATGCCATGATCTTTTTCTCAGGCCCAGCCTGGTATGCCGGACAGCAAGTGGGGCGGGCGGAGAGAATTGGGAAGTTTATAGGGAATACTGTCACCGATGGACGGAATCGTTACATTTGGTACGAAGGATGGGACGAAAAAAGCAGGCATTCAGGTTCCAATAAAACGGCCTTGCATCACTTTGCAGACGGAGCGGGGCGTTTGCCTGTTGGCAAATACTTGCGAGCAAGTGGCATTAATATCAGGAATTCTTTACAGGTCATAGAGCAGACGCCCTTGGTATTCGGGACCGATTGGCGTTGGCCCTTGATGATGGCGATGAATATGAAGCCGGACGTGATATATTTCATGACCGATGGGGCGTTCGGGGTGGGCAGGGGTATCACGAAAAAAGAGATGATCGACAATTTGCTTACTTATAATCGTAGCCATGGCAATGCCAAAATCAACACGGTTTGCATGCAGGTATTGACAGCGCGAGCTGAGTTGGAGCAACTGGCACTGGGCAGCGATGGAGAGTTTACTTTGGTCAGGGCGAATGGCTCTGTGGTCAGGGGAGTCGATCTTAAGTGATTTAGTTCGCCCCCTCAGTCAAATCACGGTGCCATCCGGGATGATCGTGCTTTTCGGAATGACTGCAATACCATCCCGAATCATACAGTAGGGGCCGTCTTCATTGATTCGATCACCGGGATCGATCACTACGTCTCGACCAATGCTGGCATTTTTATCGACAATGGCTCGGTAGATTCGAGTATTTTCACCAATGGTGATTTCCATGGAATTTGAGTTTCCTTCGATGTCGAATTTTTCCCGATAATAGAAGTCAGCCCCCATGATGACCGAATCTTTGATATTGCAACCGCTCATAATGTGAGAGCGCACTCCAATAATGGAGCGCTCGATGGTGGCATTGCTGATGATGCATCCATCGGAGATGAGAGCTTGTTTGATTCGAGCTTCGTTGACCTTACTCGCGGGTAGCAACCTGGGCCGGGTATAGATGGGGTTTTCCGCATCGAAAAAATTGTATTGAGGAATATCTTCGGTGAGGTCCAGGTTGGCCTGATGGAATGATTTGATCGTTCCGATGTCTTCCCAGTAATCATCAAAGACGTAGCTGAACACATGGCGATCTTTGATGGCGGCAGGAATGATGTCGCCGCCGAAGTCAATCAGATTGTTGTCGAGGCATTCTTGTAGGACAGCTCGGTTAAAAATGTAAATTCCCATCGAAGCTTGATATTTCTCTTCGTCAGGAGACAAACCGTTGGCTTCCAGTAAGGCTGACGGCATTT
>JAADHD010000416.1 GCA_013152075.1 Verrucomicrobiota bacterium
GTTTTATGTACGCGCAGCAGATAGCTGATTGAATCGAATCCGACATTGCTGGCGGAAGCTGACTGGTTGGCGATTTGAAAAGCTTTGGTGGAATCGACGTCGAGTTTTTTCAAAGGCAGGGGAGTGCTCGGCAAAGGCTGTTTCGGGTCACGGGAAAAATGTCGTTCGCCCACGATTTTGCCCTTTTTCATCGCGTATTCGTGCATCAGATTTGGCACCTTGGCATCGCGCATCAAGATCAGCCATTGTTGCGGTTGATCCTGGCCGAGAGTGCCGGTCACGCCAACCACCTGCTTGAGATTCCCTTGCCCCCGGTTTTTACCGAAAGCTTCGAGCGCGTCGAAAGCAGTTTTTTGGGCATTGGCCATTAGAGCAGTGCTGAAAAGCACAAAGGCCGTATAAATGTTGGCTTTGAGAAGTGGTGAATTCATTAGCATGTCTAAAGTATTTTGTTTTTACGACGGAATCAAGCAGAGTTTTATTCATCGGGTAGCGAAGGCTGGCATTTCGGATTAGCCTATAGGCGTATGGGGAAGGGGATCACACTGAAAGAAACGGCTTTGATCGTTCCAGGGCACGGGGCGACTGCGGACCGTCAGTCGAGCCGGGCGACTCGTGATTTGGTGGAGGAATTGCAGCGAAGGCAGGTTTTCGCGGAAGTGCACACGGCTTTTTGGAAGGAGGAACCGCATTATCGTGATGTGTTTGATTTAATCTCGAGTTCGGAGGTCTATGTGGTGCCGCATTTTATCAGTGAGGGCTATTTTACCCAGCAGGTGATTCCGCGCGAATTGGGTCTGGAGGGCAGGACGACGGAGCGGGACGGGTTTTGTATTCGTTATTGTGATCCGGTGGGCAGTCATTCGGGAATGACGGATTTACTGATTCGGCGGGCGGGGGATATTGCTTCGGACGTTGATCGTTCTGAAACCAGCGTATTGGTTTTGGGTCACGGAACAGGGCGGAATAAAAATTCGGCGAGAGCGGTGAGTGATCAGGTGAAAAATATTCAGCAGAGGGCTGAAGATTTTGGTGAAGTGCTTGGCGTGTATCTTGATGAAGAGCCGCGTTTGTCGGATTGGTATGAGTTGAGCAAATTTCAGAATGTGGTGGTATTGCCGTATTTCATTGCCGAGGGATTGCACTTCAACCGAGATCTGCCAAAAATGTTGGGAGTGGTTGATGACGGTTCCGGGCAACCTTATCAGATTCGCTCACGGAATGTTTATTGTGCGCAACCCGTGGGTGGCGATGCGGCGATGGCGGATATGGTGATCGATCAGGTGAGGGGATTTGATGGGGGATAGGTAATTTGTTTTCGCGAATGAACTCCAGTTCCAGTTCGTTATAGCCGAGGTCATCGGCGAGGATGTAGATAATATTGGGCCGATCCCCTGCAAGGACTGGCAAATGTGGACGAAATGGGTGTCACACTTGCCCAAATGGCGAAAAGTAGAGGTAGGAGGAGGCTTTTCGGACTTTTCACTGAGATATGAAACTTCATGTTGAAGCTGAAAACTGCGGGACATTTCTTCAGACGGGGGAAGAATTATTTATGTGATAGCTGAATACGTAGGTAGATTGAATTGCCGGATTAGATGGAACATACCAAAATCATATTGCCGCCGCCAAAACGGCCGGGAGATGCCAGAAAAGGGAAGTTCAGTAATTCAGCCATTTCCGGTTGGGTCGTGGCGGCCTTGTTGCTGGGTTTGCTGATTGGTGTGTTGATTGGGGAACGCCGAGCGTCGAGCGGTTCGGGCGATGAGAAGCAGCAGCAGGTTTCACAGGTGGCAGAGGTCATCAACCCGGACGTGATGAAGCGGCTGGCCGAAGCGCGGGTGGCGATGGCTGCCGGGCAATGGGTCGAGGCACGTAAGTTGTATCTGGGAGTGTTGGCTATTCAATCGGATCAGCCTGAAGCCAAAATTACCTTACCCTTGATTGATCGTTACATCGATAACGCCCAGGGGCGGGTGTTGGTAAAAACCAAACCTCCCGGTGCAAGTGTCAAACTGGGCAAACAGGGAGCGAAGAAGAGTCCGGCAGTGTTTGAAGAGGTGCCAATTGGTTCTTACGTGATCGAAGTGAGCAAAGAGGGCTATGAAAAAATGGAACACAAGATCGTGGTTCGCGATGACCGGACTGAAGATGTCGGCGTTCTGGAACTTGCTCCACAAGCGGGAAGTTTGTCAGTGTCGAGTGAGCCCAAGGGGGTGTCTTTTGAAATTGTGGCAGCGGACGGTGAGAAGTCGTCATCAGGGAAAACTCCAGTGACCTTGGAGAAGCTTCCGCCTGGGGATTACAGTGTGACTTTAAAAATGGAAGGTTGGCCGAATTTTTCCGAGAAGGTGAAGATTGCGCACAATCGTAAGGCCAGTGTTTCCCATGTGTTTTCTCAGGGGGGCTTGCAGGTTATCAGCGATCCGAGCGGGGCTGAGGTCTGGTTAAAGGCGCAAGGTAAAGGGAAGAGTAAATTGGCGGGATCGACTCCACTCAATGTGCCGGGATTGGTAGTGGGGCAGTATGAGTTGGTGATTCGTTATCAGGATTGGCCGGAAATTCGCAGAGTGGTGGAAATTGAAGAGGGAGAAAATCGCCCTCTCGAGTTTGCCTGGAAAAGAGGGCTGATGAATTTCACCAGTGACCCTCCGGGTGCGGAGGTGTTTCTGAATGATAAACGTATTGGTCGAGGTGGAGAAAAAACGCCCTTGCAGTGGGAATTGCCGGAAGGTGATTATCATTTTGTGGCGCGCAGAAAAGGCCTTGCGGATGTTGTCGTGGATACTGAGATGGATGTAGCAAATAACAAGCGAGTGGTCTTTGATTTTGAATATTGAATATGGATCCGTCAAAATTGGTAGCAAACCAGCGGGTGCTACGGTGGTGTTGAACGGAGTGCCGATGGGACGCACCCCGTTTCTTCAGAATGTGGTCAGGCCGGGGAACTACGAATATGAATTAAGGAAAGGGCAGTATCGAAGTGCGGTGGTATCGGGCGAAGTGAAGTCAGGCCAATCGTTGGATTTTAATGCTACTTTGAAATACGATCCAGCGCCGGTTCTGGATTATGATTTTACCAATTCCTATGGCCAGGCAATGCAGTGGGTTAGCCCGTTGAAAGAATGGGTCGCTGCTCACGAAGTGACGCAAAAGGTGTATGAATCAGTGACTGGTCAAAACCCGAGTAATTTCAAGGGCGGGGATCGACCAGTGGAAAGCGTGAGTTGGTATGACGCCAAGCGTTTTTGTGAAAAATTAACTATCAATGAGCGTAGCCGGGGAACCTTGCCGAAAGGCTTTGTTTACGATTTGCCGAGTGACAGTGAGTGGAGCGTTTTTGTAGGAGGCGCTCGATTGGAAGACGCGGTGACGAGTCGACTGGGGCAGTTGAAGGGAACCGCGGAGGTAGGCACCAGTCAACCGAACGAGTATGGTCTTTTTGATGTGCGTGGCAATGTGTGGGAGTGGTGCGATGATTGGTACTCGCAGACGATAGTGAAACGTTCGAGGGCGGCAAAATCGCCGAGTAATCCGTCATGGATAGGAACCGAGCGCAAAGTGTTGCGCGGTGGATCGTGGAGTCGCTCATCCGGTTACGATCTGGCAAACGGTTATCGTCTCGCGGTGCAACCGTCGAAAACGGATCGTTATGATTCAGGTTTCCGGGTGGTGTTGAAGAGGAAGTGAGCAAGGTTTATCCCTGGCAGGGGGGCGTTTGATCTTTCCTCATTGCTCGTGTATGGGTTGAGACTGAAAATAACTCATCACAACCCCATTTTGATATGAAAACCAGAATTGCTCTTTCTCTTTCCGTGTCCTTGAGCGTCGCCATGCTTGCGGCTGCCTTTATAGTGACGGCTACTGCCGCTGACAAAGATAAGAAAAAAGCTCACAAAGCCCATCCTACCGGTTACACCGACACACCGATGTTGCCTGGAGAGAAGTGGCGGGTGCATGATGATAGTCGGCCTCGTCCCAAGGTGGTGACGGCGGGAAAAAAATACGGGGAAGCTCCCTCGGATGCCATTGTCATGTTTGATGGCAGTGATTTGTCACAGTGGAAAAAAGACGATGGATCAGCTGGTGAGTGGATTGTGAAAGACGGATACATGGAAGTGCCGCCGAAAAAATCCGGCAAAGGAGGATACCTATTCACCAAAAAGGAATTTGGTGATATGCAGTTACATATCGAATGGCGCACCCCTGATGTCGTGGTGGGGGATTCACAGGGTCGTGGAAACAGTGGGGTTTTGCTAATGGGGCAGTATGAAGTCCAGGTGTTGGACTCTTTTGACAACAAAACTTACGCAGACGGCCAGGCTTCGTCGCTCTATGGCTGGAAGCCGCCACTGGTGAATGCTTCACGCAAGCCTGGTGAATGGCAGACTTACGATATTATTTTTGAGGCTCCAAAATTTGACGATGAAGGAAAGGTCATCAAAAAAGCGTATGTGACCGTTTTTCACAATGGAGTGTTGACCCAGCACCGCCAGTCCTACCTGGGAAGAACCGGCCATAAAGCGGTTGCCGTCTATAAAAAACATCCTGCTAAAATGAGTTTCAAGTTGCAGGATCATGGCAACCCAATGCGCTATCGTAACATTTGGGTAAGGGAGTTGGATTTTGATTCAAACAACTGATTCTGGTTATTTAATCTGTCGAAACATTGAAAAAGTTTGCTCTCATATTTACTGGAGGTGCCATTTTATTGGTGATCGTATTGCTGGTGGTCAGGCATCTGGCGATTGGTTTCCTGACGCCGGATTATCTGGTGCAGGAGATTGAGAAAAGATGGACCTGCCGTGCCGAGGTGGAGGGTCTCAAGGTTAGTCTGTGGGGGAAGACGGGCCTGGAATTGAAGGGGGTGCGTTTGGGGCCGGTAGATGAATATGTGCAAAAGGGCACCGCTCTTAAGGACCGTCCGCCTATGGAGCATGTGGAGGTGAGCGCCGATCTGGCTCTCATTGAAGTGGAAGTGAAGGATTTATTGCAGCGCCGAATCAAGATTAATCAATTGCTGGTGAAGGATGTGATGATCGAGACCCGGATTCGACGCAATGGGCAGTCATCGGTTCAGGATCTATTCCAGCCGCCGACAGCGACAGCGACAGCGGCTGAGCCTAAAAAAGTGACGGAGTCTGAACCGAAGAAGGTATCGGCAACTAAGGCGAAGCCAAAAGCTAAAGTGAAGCCAAAACCCAAAGCGGAAGAAAAGGGGGATATGATAGTTGTAAGCATCGGCGGGAATGAAATAGAGATGCCGGCAAAAGACGGTTCTAGAGAGAAATCTGACCAGAAAGAGTTTTCTGCGGAAGATCTACAGGTGTCTGCATTCGCAGACAATGTTGAAATTCAGAATGCTCAGATCATTGCTAAATTGGAGAGCGGTAGTTCCGTTATCACACTGTCGAATCTGCAATTGAAACTCAGTCAGATAGAGATCGATCCGAATGACTTATTGAAGCATAATCATGCAGCGTTTTCTTTCAGCGGAGATCTGGCAGTGGAAAACTCAAAAACCAATAATAAACAATTAAGTGTGTCTTTGAGTGGGGATGGTGAGGTGCAACCTTTTGATCCAACAAGTGGCAGGATTGATCCGCGTTGGGTGAGTAATTTGACTGTCAAGAAGGGGTCTGCGATCAACACCTTTCCAATGATTGATAAATTGAAAAAGCTGTTATCCGGAGTGGACACTGCCGGTGTGAATCTTGAAGACTTGCATATAAACGGAGAACTCAAACAGGATGCGAGCACTCGGATCGCGGGTCACGCAGGGAGGCTTGAATTGAAAAAAAACCTCGCCCTGCCATTGAAGGATACAGATTTTGTGTTCGTCGCAGGCAGTTGGTTGGATTCTGGAGCTAATCAACATCACTTGCGAGGTTCGGTGGTGGCTTCCGATGAACTGACCGCCAAGTTGTCTGGCAAAGTGGATAAATACCTCAAGAAAAAAGCCAAGAATTTTTACTCTGATAGCTTGAAGGATTTAGTCCTCCAGCCGGCGATGAAAGACGGACACATTGCTTTTGATTTTGTTTCCAAAGGAAACATGGGAGACCCGAAAGTCGATATTCTGACGCCCTTTGGTAACTTGAGCGAGCTGCTTGATCAGGGGAAGGAAACTATCGAAACCCTCAAGGAAGTTGGCAAGAGTCTGCTCAAAGGATTGTTCGGGAAGTAAGATCCGCTACGCAGCGCTTTCTGCGCTTTCTCCTGTGTCCGAAGAATCGTCCGTCGGTGAGAGATCGATAAAGTCTTTGATTGAATAGGCTTTTTCATCAATGAGGCAACGGGAGATCCATTTTTCAAAGCGGGAAAAGTCAGGGTTGTCATCTTTAAGATCCCTGATCTTCTGCCAGTCGAAGCGATTCCTGCTACGCGGCGAAGTGATGCGCCGATAGGTGAAGATGGATTGAATGGCCTCAAATTCGCGAGTGAGGAAGCTGTGAATGGTGGCAGGTTCGGGCATGTCATCGAGAGCATCCGCTTCCATTCCGAAAGTGCTGACACCGATTCCATGCTCGTTGCCAAAACGCCTGATGTCTTCGATCATTTGCTCATCATCGATCGGTGCGGCGACAACCAGATCACCGGAATTGGCCCAGTCAGAGGTGCTGAGGCATTGGAACAGATCCTCGCGGAGGGTTGAATAACTGAGTTCGAGTTTGAGCTTCACGCTGGTAATTCGCAATGGGGATGTACCCAGCATTCGTTGCACATTCAATTGATCGTGATCGAGGACAAACCCCCGGTTGTCATCAACATCGCCCACCAGCCATTCGACGATGGCTGCGTCCGGATAACGCCAGCGATTGGCATGGGCTTCCGAGTCCGAGAAAGAACGTTCGAAGATGAAAGGGAAGTTTGAGCGCGCGTCACAAAAGCGTTGGAAGAGCGCGCGAAATTTATTGGCTCGTGACATCGAGATGTCGACGTCGTTATCACTGAGAGCTAATTTTTCGCCCAACAACCCCTGGCTCGGAGTGATGAGGTTTCTGGCGCTGTGCAGAGAGTGAATGGTGGTCGAGCGGAGATAATAACCCTGGCCCTGTTCGACCTTGGCGATCGGCGAGGAGGGATCGCAGGACATG